>DMID01000102.1 GCA_003449195.1 Lysobacteraceae bacterium
GGCCGGCATGGAACCCGGCCGCGCAGGCGCATCTGTCGATGCCGGACCATCACGAACTGCGTGCCGACGACGTGGTGCTGCGGCGCCTGCACGGCGCATTGGCCGCCGCCGCCGAGCAGGGGCCGAAGGATTTTGCGGGCTTGCTGCAGGTGCCCGGCGTCGGCGCGCGCACCGTGCGTTCGCTGGCGATGGTGGCCGAAGTGGTGCATGGCACGCCGTGCCGGTTCAGCGACCCTGCGCGTTTTTCGCTGGCCCACGGTGGCAAGGACCGTCATCCGTTTCCGGTGCCGATCAAGGTGCTGGACCGTACCATCGGCGTGTTGAAGCAGGCGGTGTCGCAAGCCCGGCTGGGCAACGAGGAAAAGTTGCAGGCGATCCGCCGCCTGGATGCCCAGGCCCGCCTGCTCGAACCGACGGCAACGGGGCCGAGCCTGAAGGACTACATCGCCGGAGAGCGCCGAGATTCCCATGGTTACGGCGGCCGCAGCGTGTTCGGGCGGGAAACGGCACCCGACGCGGCGGCACGAGTCAGTTCGTCAGCACCGGATACAGGCCCAGGCAGCTTGGTGCTTCGGCCTGCGCGACCATGAAGGCCGCCACGTCCGCGCGCGCGATGCGGCCCACGTGCATGCCGGCCTGCAAGCGGGTCAGGACGCGGTAGCGGCCGGTGGCCGGGCCATCGGTGAGCACGCCCGGGCGCACCATTTCCCAGTGCCGGTATCCGGCGGCGAGCATCCGCTCCATCGCATTCTTGTCTGCGTAGACCCGCCCGAGGAACAGGCCGAACAGCACGCGCACCGGCGCAGGCTGGAACGTCCGGCTGTCGCCGGCACCGAAACCGCTGAGCACGATCAGCGGCACGTCGCGCCCGGCAAGTGCCTGCAACAGGGCGGTGGCCGATTCGGAAAACAGCGTGGTGGCGCGCAGACTGCGCCCGGTACCGAGTGTCACCAGCACCGCATCGGCCGCCGCCACGGCCGATGCCGTATCGCCAGGTTTGCGGGCATCGCCGCGGAGTGCGTGCAGCTGATCGTGCCGTGGCAGCGATTCGACATGGCGCGACAGCGTGGTCACTTCATGCCCGCGCGCGAGCGCCTGCTGCACGCACAGCAGGCCGGTGCCGGCCGATGCGCCGATGATTGCGATGTGCATGCCGTCTCCGTTCATGCGGGAGTTTGCCGAAGCATGCACCAAGGACGGCGGGGTTGCGCAAGGCGCGGCTGCGTGTTGATTCGCCGTGCCTGTGCGGGTCGGGCAGTTGCGGCGATTGGCACCGCCGATGGAAAACGGTGTGCCGCATGGAGGATGCCGGTACGGGCCGGGTTGTCTACAGTGCGCAGTCCCCGCAACAAGCTGCCGCGATGACCGCCATCCCCCGTGAACGCAACGATGCCAAGGTGTTGGGCTTGTCGGCCTTGGGCGGTGCGCTGGAGTTCTACGATTTCGTCGTCTTCGTGTTTTTCACCAAGACGCTGGGCACGCTGTTCTTTCCCTCGGACATCCCGGCGTGGTTGGCCCAGTTGCAGGTGTACGGCATCTTTGCCGCCGGTTATCTGGTGCGTCCGCTGGGCGGCGTGGTGATGGCGCATTTCGGCGACCGCATCGGCCGCAAGCGCATGTTCTCGCTGAGCATCTTCCTGATGGCGCTGCCGACTTTGCTGATTGGCGTGTTGCCCGTCCATGCGCAGGTCGGTGCGCTGGCGCCGGTGTTGCTGCTGGGCTTGCGCATGCTGCAGGGGCTGGCGATCGGCGGCGAGATGCCGGGCGCATGGGTGTTCGTGGCCGAGCATGCGCCCGCCTCGCGCATGGGATTTGCCGTGGGCAGCCTCAGCGCCGGCATCAACGTGGGCACCTTGATGGGCTCGCTGATGGCTTCGTGGGTGGTGCATGCTTTCGCCCCGGCCGACGTGCTGGCCTGGGGCTGGCGCATCGCCTTCGTGGTCGGCGGCGTGTTCGGCTTCGTCTCGGTGTGGCTGCGGCGCTGGCTGGAAGAAACTCCGGTATTCACGCGCATCCGCCAGCAGCAGGCGCTGTCGGCGGAATTGCCGATCAAGCGGGTGCTCAAGGGCCACGCCGGCGGCGTGGCAGTGTCGATGCTGGCCACGTGGGTGCTTACCGCCGGCATCGTGGTGGTGATCCTGATGACGCCGACCTTGATCCAGTCCTCGTTCGGCATCCCGGAAGCGGTGGCCACGCGCGGCAACGTCATGGCGGCCACCTGTCTGGTGATCGGTTGCCTGTGGACCGGCTGGCTCAGCGACCGCATCGGCCGTGCACCGGCCTTGCTGGTGGCCTCGCTGTGCCTGCTGGCGGCGGTATACGCGCTGTATTTCGATCTGGCGGCCGGTGGCGCGCATTTCCTGCCCTTGTACGCGCTGGCAGGCTTTACCGCCGGCGTGGCGGGCGTGGTCCCGGCGGTGATGGTGGCCTCGTTCCCGCCGGCGGTGCGCTATACCGGGCTGGCCCTGTCCTACAACCTCGCCTACGCGATTGCCGGCGCCATCACGCCGCCGTTGATCGCTTATCTGGCCGCGCGCGTGGGACCGCTGTCGCCCGCGCATTACGTCGCGCTGGTGGCGATGGTCAACGTCGGTACCGCGTTGTATCTGTGGAAGCGCCCGGCCTTGGCGTGATTTGAAAGCGGGTGCAGGCGCCATTCATTGCCTGGACGAGCAAGAAAAAGGGGCGCATCGAGCGCCCCTTTCCCGCGATGCCTTGCGGCTGCCGTCAGAAGCTGTAGCCGATGGTGAAGCCGATGGTGCGCGGCTGGTTGATCGCCACGCGGCGGGTGCTCGGCAGGTCGGCGGAGATGGAGACCGGCAGGTCGGTTTCACCGCGCTTGTCGAACACGTTGGCAACATATTCCGGCTGGACATCTCGGAAATCTTCCACGATTGAGTCGCCGAACGCTGTTTCCGACCCGTATCCGTCATTGCAAAGATGACTTCGATCTGCGGGGAAAGCCCGGTGTCCGGAGTTTCATCGAGGCATACTGTCAACGTCGTATCGCCAGCTGCGTTACTTGGCACCATGAAATCACGTCGATCCCTGTTCGTGCTCGTCTTGGCCGCCGGCACGGCGCATGCCCAGCAATCCACGGCCCATGCACCGTCGTCCGCGCAGAATGACAGCAGCGAGGCTTCTTCCGCCATCAACACGCTCGACGCGGTGAAGGTCACCGCCAGCCGCAGCGGGATCATGCCCGGCGCGGCCATCGGCACGATCCAGCCGGAGGTGCAGCTGGGGCGCCTGGAAGTGCAAAGCTATGGCGCGTCCACAGTGGAGGAGCTGCTCGGTCTGATCGCGCCGATGACCACGAGCGACAGCGGCGATTCGACGCCGATCGTGCTGCTCAACGGCAAGCGCATTTCCGGCATGCAGGAAATCAAGGACATCCCCACCGAAGCGATCCGCCGCGTCGACGTGCTGCCGGAAGAGGAGGCCTTGCTGTATGGCTATCCGCCCAACCAGAAGGTGGTCAACGTGGTGCTGGTGCCGCGTTTCAACCGCTACACCGCGCAGCTCGACGGCAGCCAGCCGAGCGCCGGCGGCATGGAAACCGGCGTCGCCGACCTCGATCGCTTCATCCTGCACGACGATGACCGCCTCAATCTCGACCTGAAATACACCGCCAACACGATGCTGACCGAGAACGAGCGCGACATCGCGACCGTGCCGGTGACGCCTGGCTACGACGCACAGGCGGAGCACCCGCTGGATCCGCGCGCGGTGCGCAGCCTCGCCAATGCAAACCATGCACTGGATGGCAACGCGGTGTGGAGCAAGGCGCTGGGCGAGCGTACCTCGCTGGCCTTGAACTACACCGGCAACCTCAACGACAGCGATGGCGAGCGCGGCTATGCCGGCACGGCACTGGCGGTGCCGGCGGACGACCCGTTCGCGCAGTCCGTCGCCGACCAGACCGTGTACCGCTACGTGCCGGTGACGTTGCGCCAGCATGCCAAGGGCTGGAGCAGCCGTTTCGGTGGCACCCTCAACCACGATTTCGACAGCGGCTGGCATCTTTCGGTGGTGGGCTACTGGAACCGCAGCGGCAGCCGCACCGTCACCGATGGCGGCGTGGACAAGAGCGCCGCGCAGGCGTTGCTGAACGCAGGCGACCCGGAATTCGATCCATACGGCCTGTTGACCGGGGCGATGTTCCCGCGCAACGCGCCGAACATCGCCACCTCGCTCGCCGACAGCAAAAACCTGCAGGTGCTGCTGCATGGCACGCTGCTGCGGTTGCCCGCCGGCGATGCGATCGTCAGCCTGGGCTTGGCCGATACCGACAGCCGCATCGACAACGTGGCCCGCATGGGCGCGCGGCGGCGCGTCGCCGACTTCAGCCGCAACGATGCCAACGCGACCGCAAGCATCGAATTGCCGTTGACCAGCCGCGACGAGGACGTGCTCGGCAAGCTCGGCGATCTGTCGGTCAATGCGCATGCGCTGGTCGATCATCTTTCCGATTACGGCCAGGACATGCGGCGCTGGGGCTATGGCCTGCGCTGGTCGCCGCTCACGCGGCTCACCTTCACCGCCAACGTCGACACCGGCAGGACCGCGCCGACGCCGGCCCAGTTGGCCAACCCGGTCATCACCAGCACGGGCACGCGCGTGTTCGATTACGCCACCGGCAAAACCGTCAGCGTCACCTCGATCAGTGGCGGCAACCCGGATTTGCTGGCCAGCAGCCAGCACCGTTTCCGTACCGGCATCAGCTACAAGCCCTTCGATCAGCGGCGGCTGTCCATCGTCGTCAATTACACCGACACCGACACGCGCGATCCGGTCAGCAGCCTGCCGCCGGCCACGGCGGCCTTGCAGGCGGCATTGAGCGAGCGCTACATCGCCGACGACGACGGCAACCTGGTGGAAGTGGACAGCCGTCCGCTCAATTTCGCCGAGCAAAAGCGCCGGCAATTGCGCTTCGGTTTCAACGACGCGCATTCGGTCGATGGTTTCTTCAGCAGCGCTTCGTCGCAGCCGGACATGACGCGCGGCAATTTCCAGCCGCGCAGCGGCGGCAACAATGCAGGTGGTGACACCGGCGGCGCGGCAGCGGATGCCGCGTCGGTGGATCAGGCCCGCGCGGCTCGGCGAGAGGGCGCTGCCGGCGATCGTGACTTTGGCAATGGCGGGCGCGGCTTCGGTGGCGGGATGCCGCCATCGCTGCTGCATGGGCAAATCGTCTGGTCGTTGTACGACACCGTGGTGTTTTCCAACCGCGTCCTCGTGCGCAATGGCATGCCGTGGCTGGACCTGCTTGACGGCGATGCCATCGGCAGCGGCGGTGGCGTTGCACGCCACCAGATCGATGGCAGCATCGCCTACACGCGCATGACGTACGGGGTGAAGCTCAGCTTCACTTCGCGCAGCGGCACGCGCACGGAGGGCGGCGCGGTGGATGCCGGCGATCTGGATTTTTCCGGTCTGACGACGTTCAACCTGCGGGCTTTCGCCAATTTCAACCGCACGCAATTGGCGCGCGAGCATCCGTGGTTGCGTGGCACGCGCGTCACCTTGACGGTCGACAATCTGTTCGACAAGCGCGTGAAGGTCGTCGACGGTACCGGCACCGTGCCCGCCAGCTACCAGCCCGATCTGCTCGACCCGATCGGCCGGTTGCTCACGCTGAGTTTGCGCAAGCAGTTCCAATAAGCCCTTGCTTCCGTCGTGGCACTGCGCGGATATAAACGGGGAAGCATTGCCTCCATGATCATGCTGGCGATCAATCGCAGCTGAGACTAGCTGAGCGAAGGCATCGGCTGGACGGTGCCCATGCTGGCAGATGCAATGGTGGGCCCTGTTTTATGTGTAACCCGCCTGTTCCATACGACGGATCAGTAACGATGCAAACGCGAGGTGATCAAGGCACGTATCGACGTCATCCACTTGATCGACTTCATGGCCGCGAGGGTTGCGGATCGCTACGACCCCACCCGAAAACAGGAACTTGAAACCCCGTTGCTCGTCAATTTCGCTTTGCGAGGCAAGTGCGGTGAGCTTGAGTGCCGGGGCGGCCTCGTTAAAGACTTCCATCATCAGCTTCTCGCCGCTCTTAGTGCTCCCGGAAAATTTCTGGACGACCTTGTCTAGGTACTTGAACGCCTCAAACGTCGCCTCAGCGTAGTGGCCGTTGTCGAAGAAGGTCCTGACCTTCGCCGGAAGGCCAGGATGCACATTTCGCTTGTCGAACGGGTGCAACTGTTGTTCGGTAACGGCCTCGTCGACGGCTTGCAGCTCTGCACGGATGGTCGCGTCGGTAAACCCAACAGCTACACGAACGATTGACTCGAACCGATCAAGAGGGTTTGCCATTCAGCAAATTCTCTCGAATGCTCTTGAAAATGTTGTTGTAGGTTTCCTTGTCGCCACCCGCCGGTAAGTTGATTTCGATGCGCACGGTTAGCGCCATGTCTCCTGAACCGCCGTTACCTGCGCTCCCCGTGCCGGTTCCAGTTCCGGTTTCGGCGTCCTGGTGCGTCGCAGTGGTTTCCGTAGCAGCAGCCGGTTTCTTGCTGGCCGCTTTGGCAGGCTTCTTGGTTGCAGGCCCGTTAGCCTTCTTCGTCTTCGCAGACGTGGATTTCGGCAACTGACCGTCGAGCTTTCCGCTGATCGTGGCAAGGGTTTGGAAGGTGGTTGCCTGACGACGGCCGACAATGTCGCTGGTTTGGTCAGAGTTGCGGAAGAACGAGATCAGCTTATCGATGGGCGCTGTCCATGTATCGGCGCCGTGAAGTTCAAAGAGGCCGCTGTATGCGTGTTGGACGAGTTCTGCGAAGCCCTTCTGGAATTCGGCTTCATCGTGCTGGACGAGCACGGATGCTGCCTTAGCGTTCTTGTTTCCCTCTGCATCAACAATCTCAAGAAAGCGAAGGATGTTGATGATGTAGGTTTCGTTATTCGGTGCGATGCCGAGTTTCTTGAAAGTCTCGGCGGTCACTTTTGCCGGGAAGGACTTTCGCAACTGCGCGATAGCTGCGACCACGCCCCCAGCGCCGGATGTGTACGGATGTTTGTCTGCCATGCTTCCCCCTATCCATGTATGTGGCTATCTGAAGTCTACGTCACAAAATGCAAGGCGCTCTTGGGGAGCGCGTTACGGCAGACGTTGTTTTCGGCGAACTGTTGGGCTGAGAGTTCAGGCGGCCGGGGTCAGGCGGGAGTGCCCAGCATGGCTGGCGGCCACTCTGCGGTATCCCGTACACAAACCATACACGGCGCAACACCGCCTAAGGCCAAGCAAAACAAAAGGGCTAGGCCGCTAAGCCTAACCCCTTGTTTTTATTCAATTTTACGTGGTGCCGAAGGTGGGACTCGAACCCACACGCTTTTAAGGGCGGCGGATTTTGAGTCCGCTGCGTCTACCGATTCCGCCACTTCGGCGCGGGCGCGCAGTATAGCCGATGACGGGCGTCCGTCGAGCCCTGCTCAGGGCAATGCGTCGAGAAAGCCGCCGATGGCCGGGCCGAAACGGGCGAAGTCGACGAGGAAGGCGTCGTGGCCCTGTGGCGAGTCGAAGCCGATGAAGTCGGCATCGTTGCCGCCGCGGCGCAGGCCTTCGGCGATCTGCTGCTGCTGTTCCACCGGGAACAGGATGTCGGTGTTGGCGCCGATGGCCAGCGCCTTCTCCACGCGCAGCGCGGCCAGTGCCGTCATCACGTCGCCGCCGGCGCATTCGCCCAGGTCGAACCAGTCCATCGAGCGGCTGAGGTAGAGGTAGCAGTTGGGGTCGAAGCGGCGGATGAAGCGGCGGGCGTGGCCTTCCAGATAACTTTCCACCTCGAACTCCATGCCGAACGGATCGTCGTCGCGGTGCTCGGAGTCCAGCCGCACGCGGCCGAAGCGCCCATGCCATTCCAGCGCGGAGCGGTAGGTGATCACGCCCATCTTGCGGGCGATGCGCATGCCCGACTCCGGATACGAGGCTTCGTCGTAGCGGCCTTCGTTCCACAGCGGGTCCAGGCGGATGGCTTCGCGCTGCAGCGAGCGGATGGCGATGGAAAACGGCAGAGCCTGCGCGCTGCCGGACACGTTGACGTGCGCGCGCGCCACGCCGGGGTGGCGTTGCAGGAAGGCCAGCGCGGTCATGCCGCCCATCGAGTTGCCGATCAGGCAGGCCAGGCGCCCGATGCCGAGCGAGCGCACCACTTCGTGCGCGGCATCGGCCACGTCCTCGATGGACAGTTCCGGGAAGTCGAGCCGGTAAAGCCCGCCGGTGGCCGGATTCACCGAGGCCGGCCCGGTGGAACCCTTGCAACTGCCCAGCGAGTTGACGCACACCACGAACCAGCGCCGGGTGTCGATCGGCTTGCCAGGGCCGAGCATGGCTTCCCACCAGCCCGGGGCCGGGTTGTCGGCATGGCTGGCGGCGTGCGCGTCCGGCGAAAGGCCGGTGACGATCAGGATGGCGTTGTCGCGCGCGGGCGAGAGCGTGCCCCAGGTTTCGTAGGCGATGCGTGCCCCATGCAGCATGCCGCCGCGTTTCATCGGGAACGGCGAGGGCAGGGGGCAGAAGCGCGTGCCGGGCGGGGCGAATTCGGTCATCCGGCGATTCTAGCGGCCAGTCGAGGCAGGCTACTGCGGCCAGTGTTGCGCCATTGGCACGCTGAAGGTCTGCCGACGGTTTTATCGCCGGGTGTCGGTATCGGGGGCGATGCGGTCGATCCGCAAGGTGAGCGAACTTGGCTCGGCGCCGGCCGCTGCGGGCACGGCGGTGACCACGGCGGATTCGAGATCGCCCGGGGCGGCTTCCGGGCGCCCGGACAGCGAGATGCGCGCCTGCACGCTGACGCGATCAACCTGCGACAGGTGCAGCGTGGGCATGGGGCTGTCGTCATCGCCGAGTTCGACTTCGACCGGGAACGCGGTGGCGGGCAGGCGTTTGGCCGCCACCGGCATCGGTGCGCCCTCGGCTTGACGGGCGAAGACGAACAGCATTGCGCCCGGATGCAGCCGCGATCGCAGC
>DMID01000126.1:0-10581 GCA_003449195.1 Lysobacteraceae bacterium
CGACCCGCCCCGACAGACCAGCCTGCTGCCGGCGACGGATCGTGCCGCGCTGCTGTGGCGCTGGCGCCAACCGCTGGATGACGGTCTGGAATGGCAGGCCGACCTGCGCGTGGGCCGGCTGGAACAGCGCCTGCGCTTGGCCCCCTTCCACGCCAACATCATGCTTCCGGCCGGGTACGCGGACGCGCCGGCGGGCGCCGATTCGATCGACTATGCCTTCGATGACGTCGGGCCGATCCTCAGCCGCAATCGCACCGACAGCCACGACATCGCGGCGGGGCTGACCGGTCTGGCCGGCGGTGGCTGGCAATGGCGCTTGCGCCTGTCGAGCCAGCGCAACCGGGTCACCAGCCAGGTGCACGGTCTGGTGCGGGAAAGCGCAGTGCTCGATGCACTGGACGAGGGCCGCTACCGCTTCGGGGCTGCGGCCATCCCGTCCGCCGTGATGGCCGCGATCTCTCCGCGCGTCGTCTCGCGCGGGACCACCGGGCTGGATCAGGTCTTGTTCGATGCCGACGGCAGCGGGTTTGCGCTGCCGGGAGGCGATGCGCGGCTGGCACTCGGGGCCGAGCTGCAGCGCGATGCGCTCGACAACCGCCCGGACCCGCTGATGGTCGAACACGATCTCGCGCTCGGCATGCAAAGGCTGCCGCTGCATGCGGACAGGATGGGGGCATCGGCCTATGCCGAACTGGCCCTGCCGTGGAGCGCGCATTGGCGCAGCGAGGCCGCGTTGCGCACCGATTGGCGGCAAGGCTATGGCCATCGCGTGTCGCCCTCGCTGGGTCTGGTGTGGACGCCGGTGGCGGCCCTGGCATTCCGGGCGCACTGGGCCACCGGTTACCGCGCACCGTCGTTGTTCGAGCTGCGGCGCCCGAACGTGATGGACGGCTGGGCATTGATCCGGCAGAGCGACCGCACCGGGACGTGCCGCTATGCCGTCCCGGTGGCGGGCACTCCGTACTGTCTGGTGACGCATGGTGCGATAGAAAACCCCCACCTGCGCGCGGAAACCTCTCGCAGTCTGACCCTCGGTTTGGTGTGGTCGCCGATGCAGGCACTCGACATGGCGTTGGATCGTTTCAGGATCGTGCGCCGCAACGAGATCCAGACCGTCGATGTGACGCAGGCGCGCCACCTGATTCCCGAAGCGTTGGTGCGCGATGCGGATGGAAGGCTGACCGGCATCCGCGACTACTTCGACAATGCCGGCCTCACCGATGTACGCGGCTGGAACCTGGATGCGCGATACACGCATGAGACCTCCCGGTTCGGGCGACTGGTCTGGCGTCTGTCGGGCACGTATTTCCGCCACGTGCTGCATCGGCCCACGTCCGGTGAACCCTTGCTGGATCAGGCCGGGTACGGCGTGCCCGATCATGTGGCGCTGTCCTCGCTGGAGTGGACGCAGGGCAGCTGGCAGGCGACGCTGGGGCTGCGGCGCAACGGCCCGGCCCGGGTGGCCGAGGCCGGCGAGGCTTGCCCTGCCATCAATCGCGACGCCCGGCACTGCACCACGCCGGGCAGCACCATCGCCAATCTCGATCTGGCCCATGCCTTGTCAGGCGGTTGGCGGGTGGGCCTGAACATCGACAATCTGCTGAACCGTTCGCCGGTGGAGTACGACCCGTCCAAAGGTGGCTACGACATCGCCCACGACGACCCGCGCGGGCGGTATTTCGGGTTGACGCTAGGCAAGACGTTCCCGTGATGCCCCGGGTGGGGTAGGGGGCGGATGTGTCATCCGCGTTACACGCCATCGAGCAGCCCGTGGATGGGCTGCAGGCCATCCGCAGGCAGGCGCAGGCGGATTTCGATGGATGTTCCGGGGAGACACTCGCAAGATGCGCAAGACCAAGGCCGCCGCGCGCGGCACCGCTCGCAAGCCCACGTCATTGCTGTCCGCCGCCGTTGCCGCGGCTTTGCTGGCCGGCATCGCCGTGCCGGCTTTCGCACAATCGGCCGACGCCGGCCAGGTCGGCGATCCGTCCAGCTGGCACGACGACGAATTCAATGCCGACTGGGGCCTGGCGGCCATCGGTGCCGATTACGCCTATGCCCGCGGCCTGAGCGGCAAGGGCATTCGTCTGGGCATTTTCGACAGCGGCAGTGGCCTGGACCATCCGGAATTTTCCGGGAAAAACAACCATGCCTTGACCATCGCGGATTTGCTTGAAGATGGCAGCCGCTGCGCGAATACCGCCATCCTCGGAGGCCCCGGCGCATGCTTCTCAAGCGTGGGCGATCAGGTGGCGATCGACTACGTCGGCTACAACGCCAACGTGCCTGAGAGCATCCGGCGGCTCATCGAGAGCGGCCCCTACGTCCAGGCAGGGGTGAGTTACAACACCCACGGCACCCACGTGGCCGGGACGATGGTGGCCAACCGCGACGGCAGTGGCACCCAAGGCGTGGCCTATGCGGCCGACATCACCGCAGCCAAATTATTCTTCAATTCCGCCAGCGAATGGCGCCGCACCGCCAGCGGTTACAGAGTGGTCGATCTTGCCCCTCAGCTCGGTCCTTCGGATGGGGCGATCCAGGACATGTACGCGCAGATGAATGCTGACGACGTGCGGGCGATCAACCACAGCTGGGGGCTCTCCAACGAACCCAGTGCCGCCTTGATGGACCTGTATTATGCCGATGAGGGAACTCGCGAGTATCTGGATATTTTTGCCCAGGGGTCACGTGATTCCGGTTTGATCCAGGTATGGGCAGCCGGCAACACCAGCAGCGTGATTGCCACGCCGGCCCAAAGCCCGATCGCGGGCTTGTATGCCACCTTGCCACGGGCATTCCCGGACATCGAGAAATACTGGCTGAGCGTGGTCAACGTGAACGAAGACCTGGTTCTCAGCAACCGTTCCAACCGATGCGGCCTGAGTGCCGAGTGGTGCGTGGCCGCGCCAGGATCGGACATCGCCTCTACCGTCTACGGTGACGATTCCAGCCTCGAGGCGCATACGACGGTCGATGCCGACGGCAACATCATTCTGGATGTGAGCAAGAGCGAACCGGACTACGGTTACGGCTACATGAGTGGCACCTCGATGGCCGCCCCGCACGTCACCGGCGCACTGGCGCTGCTGATGGAGCGCTTCCCGTATCTGGACAACGCGCAGATCCGCGACGTGCTGCTGACCACCGCTACCGACCTTGGCGCCCCGGGCGTGGACGACATCTACGGTTGGGGCCTGATCAACCTGAAGAAGGCGATCGAAGGGCCGGGCCTGCTGCGCGTGGACACCGACGTGGTGATGAACCAGCGCGCCGGCGGCACCAAGGTGTGGGAGGGCAATGCATGGGATGACTGGACCAACGACATCGGCGGGCCGGGCCGGCTGACCAAGTCGGGCATCGGCTGGTTGCGCCTGAGCGGCAACAACGGCTTTGCCGGCGCCGACGTGGCGCAAGGCATCCTCGAGCTGACCGGCGACAACACGTTCACCGCCAACCTGAAGGTGGATGGCGGCGTGCTGATGCTGAACGGCTCGATCACCGGCACGGATCTGGACATCGACAGCGGCATGGCCGTGGTCAACGGCGTCCAGCACGGCGGCAGCACGCGGGTCGGCGTGAACGGTTTCCTCGGTGGCAACGGCACTTTGTCGGATACCCGTGTGGAAGGCACCATCGCCCCGGGCAATTCGATCGGCAAGCTGACCATCGACGGCAATTACGTGCAGGCGGTCGGCTCGACCTACGTGGCCGAAATCCTGCCGCCGTCCACGTCCGATGCGCTCCAGGTCAACGGCGCCGCCACGCTGGAGGGCGGCACGCTGAAGATGGTGCTGACCTCGGGCGAATATGCGCTGGGCAACCATTACGCGCTGTTGTCGGCCACTGGCGGCATCACCGGCACCTTCGACGCGCTGGATACGTCGGCGGTGTCGCCGTTCCTCGGCTTCAAGGTGGGCTATGCCGCCAACGGCATCAGTGTCGACGTCGGTCGCGGGCTGTCGCTGGCAGCTGCCGGCACCACGCTCAACCAGCGTGCCGCCGGTGCCGCCGTGGACACGCTGGCCATCGGCCAGGGCCTGACCCAGCCGCTGGTGCAGCTGTTTCCCGCGCAGGCGATGGCCGCGCTCGACCAGCTCGACGGCGAACTGCATGCCACGGCACAGGCGGTCCGCATCGAAAGCAGCCGTCGCCTGCGTGATCTGGCGCTCGGGCGTGCCGGCATCGGCCAGGACGGCTTCACCTCCCAGTCCGATGCCGCCGGTTATGCCGCATGGGTGGATGCAGGCCATGTCGGCGGTCATCTGGACGGCGACGGCAATGCCGCGCGGGCCGAATACAGCGGCAACAGCACGCTGGTGGGTGCCGAGTACGGTTTCGACAACGGCTGGCGCATCGGCGTGATGGGCGGCAGCGGCCGCAACGACCTGAACGTGCGCGATCGTGCTTCCAAGGCCCGCATCGACAGCACGATGGGCGGCCTGTATGCGGGCAAATCCTGGGGCGGGCTGGGGCTGCGCGGCGGCCTGACCTTCTCGAAGGACGATCTGTCCAGCCATCGCCGGGTCGCCTTTGCCGGCGTGCAGGATCAGGCGCATGCCGACTACAAGGCCGACACCATGCAGGGTTTCGTCGAGCTGGGGTATCGGATGGCGGCCGGTGCGTGGGAGTTCGAGCCTTATGCCCAGTTCGCGCAGGTCCGTGTGGATGGCAAGCGTTTCGCCGAAGACGGTGGCGTGTCGGCACTGAGCGGCAAGGCCGATGACATGCGCACCGATCTGGCCACCGGCGGCGTGCGTTTCAACGTCAACCTGAAGGGCGCGGCACAGCAGCAGAGCTGGTTGAGCCTGCGCGGCGGGCTGGCGTATCGGCACGCAGGCGGCGACCGCGTGCCGACGGCGACGGTGGCCTGGCAGGGTGGCGATGCTTTCGGCGTGCAGGGCACGTCACTGGCGAAGGACGCGACCGTGCTTGAAGCCGGCATCGGCGCACGCCTGAGCGAGCGCGTGTTGTTGGAGATCGGCTACAGCGGCCAGTGGTCCGATGAAGCCCGCGACGATGCGGCCAATGCCCGTCTGTCCGTGCAGTTCTGATCGGCGGCATTGCCGGCCGGCGCAAGCGGCCGGGCAACACGGAAAGGGCGGCCTTCGGGCCGCCCTTTCTCGTTCGGATGGAGCCTTGACAGGTTCCGCGCGATGGCGGTTTCCGCAGGTTCTGCTGATTCAGTGGGTGGCGTCGCCGGGAATCGGCTTGTTGTTGCTGACCACGCGGTTGCGGCCATCGCGCTTGGCGCCGTAGAGCGCATCGTCGGCGGATTTCAGCAGGGACTGGGTGTCAGGATGGTGTTCATCCGTGCTTTCGGTTGCCAGCCCGGCGGAAAACGTGACGTGGACAACCTGCTGGCCATCGGTGGTGGCCATCGGCAGGGTCGCGATGCGTTCGCGCAGGCGCTCGATGATGGTGGCCGCGTTGCCCAGCGGCGTGTTGGGCAGCAGCACGACGAATTCCTCGCCGCCGAAGCGGGCCACCACATCGCTTTTGCGCAGCCCGGCTTCCAGGGCTTGGGCGAAGTTGCGCAGCACCTGGTCGCCGATGAGGTGGCCGTGGCGGTCGTTGACCTTCTTGAAATCGTCCAGATCGATGAAGGCCACGGACAGCGGCCAGCCGAATCGCTGGGCGATCCCGTACTCCTTGGCAAGCAGTTCCTCGAGCTGGGCGCGGTTGCAGATGCCGGTCAGCGGGTCGCGCGCGGCCTGCTCGGACAACTGGCGTAGTTTCGATTCGCTTTCCTCCGCCTGCATGCGCGCATCGGTGACGTTCTGCAGCTGCTGCAGGTTGCGCAGCATCAGCAGCTCCTGCGCCTGTTCGAGCAGGGCGGTCACGCCTTCGGGCTGCGGGATGCTCACGTCGAACAAGGTGCAGATGTCGGGCAATGCCTGGGACATCTCCGTGATCAGCGAGTTCAGGGCGTCGGTGTCGAGGCCGAGCAGGGCCTCCATCCGGGTGGAGGCCGCCGTGAAGGTGGTTTCGGTATCGGCCGAGAGCCAGATGTCGGCGATGCTGCCGGATACCGCCACGCAGCGTTCGAACGTGCCCTCGGGGTGTCCGGACTCGCTGGCGAGGATGGCGCGGCGCAGATAGTCAGGCAGGTTCCAGTGCGAAGCCAGCCAATGGCCGACCACGCTGTGGTCGTCGCCGAAGGTTTCGCGCTCGCGTTCGAGCAGGCGGGCATTGTCGGGCGTGGAGGCCAGCAGCGCGGCGTAACGCTCCGGCTGCAGGCGCAGCAGGGCGAGCACGCCGATGTCCTGCAGCAACCCGGCCATCATCAGTTCTTCCAGCTTGCGCTGGCCCACGCGCTGTCCCAGCAGGCGGGCGGCGAGGGCGGAGAGCACGCTGCGGCGCCAGATGCGGTCGTACTGCCGCGGCATGTCGTCCCCGGCCAGCCCTTGCACCAGCGAAAAACCGAGTGCGAGGTTCATGGCCGCGTTGACGCCGAGGATGGTCAGTGCCTGGCCGAGGTTGTCCACGCGTCGCCGGGTGGCATACAGCGGCGAGTTGGCGATCCGCAACATGCGCGCGCTGAGTGCCGAGTCCAGCGAAAGCACCTCGGTCATGCTGACCAGGTCGACGTCCGGATCCTGCGCCAGATCGATGATGCGCATGGCAACCCCCGGCGGCGAGGGCAGGCTGCGGCAATGGCTCAGGGAGGATTCCAGAAGTGAGTGCATCGAGGAAAAGCAATGGATGGTTGCGGGGGATTATGCAGTAAGCGGAACGTGATGCACGTCCCGGAAATGGCAAGGCCACGGTTTCCCGTGGCCTTGCCGGATGCATCTGCGGGAGAGGGGATGCCTCAGACCTGCATCGCCTTGGCGACTTCGGCGGCATAGTCCTCGACCACCTTCTCGATGCCTTCGCCGACGACCAGCAGCTGGAAGCCGGTCACGTCCGCTCCGGCAGCCTTGAGCACCTGCTCGACGGTCTTGTCGCTGTCCAGCACGTAGGGCTGGCCGTACAGGGTCACTTCGCTGACGATCTTGTTGATCTTGCCGCTGATGATCTTTTCGAGGATCTCGGCCGGCTTGGACTTGTCCTTCTCGGACATCTTGGCCAGCTCGATTTCCTTTTCCTTGGCCACGAACTCGGCCGGCACGTCGGCCGCCTTGTTGTGCGGCGGCTTCAGCGCAGCCACATGCATGGCCAGGCCACGAGCCAGCTCGACGTCGCCGCCGGCCAGATCGACCAACACGCCGATCTTGCCGTTGGTGTGGACGTAGGAGCCGACGTGGCCGGCGGTGTCCAGCTTGACCAGGCGGCGGATCTGGATGTTTTCGCCCAGCGTCTGGATGGCCGAAGCGCGGGCTTCCTCGACGGTGCGGCCGTCGGCCAGCTTGGCGGTCTTCAACGCTTCGACGTCGGCGGCGCCGGAAGCCAGCGCAGCGGCGGCAACGGCGTCGACGAAAGCCTTGAAATTGACGTCGTTGGCGACGAAGTCGGTCTCGGAGTTGACTTCGACCAGTACGGCCTTGCCGCCGTCCTGGGCCAGGCCCAGACGGCCTTCGGCGGCCACGCGGTCGGCCTTCTTGTCGGCCTTGGCGGCGCCGGACTTGCGCAGGGCTTCGGCAGCGGCGTCGATGTCGCCGTTGGCTTCGGTGAGCGCCTTCTTGCACTCCATCATGCCGGCGCCGGTGCGCTCGCGCAGTTCCTTGACCAGGGAAGCAGTGATTTCCACGGGATGACCTCTGTCTGTATGCGATGCGGCACGGGTCGTTCGGCCCGTGCCGGTGAAAGTCCGGGCGGCGTTCCGTCCGGAAGCACCGCCGCGCCAGTGTGGCGCGGCGGCATGGCGGCGCGATTACTCGGCCGCGTCGGCCTTGGCCTTGCGCGGGGCCTTCTTGGCCGGAGCGGCGGCTTCGCCGGCTTCGGCAAACTCTTCCTCGCGGACGCTGGCCGAATTCGGCGCGGCGGCCTTGCCTTCCAGCACGGCATCCGAAGCGGCCGAGGCGTACAGCTGCACGGCGCGGATGGCGTCGTCGTTGCCCGGGATGGCGTAATCAACCAGTTCCGGGTTGTAGTTGGTGTCAACCACGGCGATCACCGGGATGCCGAGCTTCTTGGCTTCCTTGATGGCGATGTCTTCATGGCCGATGTCGATCACGAACAGCGCGTCCGGCAGGTGGTTCATGTCCTTGATGCCGCCCAGCGAGGCTTCCAGCTTGTCGCGCTCGCGGCGCAGGCCCAGCACTTCGTGCTTGACCAGCTTCTCGAAGGTGCCGTTGGTCTCGGCGGCTTCCAGCTCCTTCAGGCGGGCAACCGACTTCTTCACGGTGGCGAAGTTGGTCAGCGTGCCGCCCAGCCAGCGCTGGGTCATGAACGGCTGGCCGCAACGCTCGGCTTCGTTCTTGATGGCTTCGCGGGCGCTGCGCTTGGTGCCGACGAACAGGATGGTGCCGCGCTTCTGCGCCACGCCGGAGATGAAATTCATCGCGTCGTTGAAGGCCGGGACGGTCTTTTCGAGGTTGATGATGTGGATCTTGCCGCGGGCACCGAAGATGTACGGGGCCATCTTCGGGTTCCAGTAACGGGTCTGGTGGCCGAAGTGGACGCCGGCTTCGAGCATCTGGCGCATGGTGATCTGGGGCATTGCAGTGACTCCTGACGGGGAACCGGCCCGCGGCAGCCGTTTCGTGCGGCCTGCTCGTGGGTGCGCGGCGTTTGCGCCGCGTGATGGTTCCGGGGTTGGGCTTCCCTGTCGCCTCCGTGACCGAACTCCTTGCGGAGCACCCCGGCACGGGATGGGGCTGGCAGGTGTGGATTCGTCTGCGGGCATGGCCTTGGCCATCCGCTCCCCGCCCGACGTGGGCGTCCGGCAAGCCATGACAGGCCTTCCGAGGCCGGGGATTATAGGCGGGAACATGAATTGCCGCAAACACGCCCGGCGGGCGGAGCCGGGGACGGTGCGCGGGCCGGGCATCGGCCGGGGCGATGCGCCATAATCGCCTCATGGCTATTCAGATCAAGACTCCCGAAGACATCGAGAAGATGCGCATTGCCGGCCGCCTGGCCGCCGAGGTACTGCAGGTCGTTGCGCCCCACGTGAAGCCGGGCGTGACCACCGAAGAGCTGGACCGCATCTGTCACGACCACATCGTCAACGTGCAGAAGGCCATCCCGGCCAACGTGGGCTATCACGGTTTCCCCAAGACCGTGTGCACCTCGGTCAACCACGTCATCTGCCACGGCATTCCCAGCGAAGGCAAGGTGCTCAAGGACGGCGACATCGTCAACATCGACGTGACCGTCATCAAGGACGGCTGGCACGGCGACACCAGCCGCATGTATCTGGTCGGCAATCCGTCGGTGATGGCGCGGAGGCTGGTGGACGTGACCCGCGAAGCCATGTGGCGCGGCATCCGCGCGGTCAAGCCGGGCGCCACGCTGGGCGACGTCGGTCACGCGATCCAGTCCTACGTCGAGGCCGAGCGCTTCAGCGTGGTGCGCGAGTACTGCGGCCACGGCATCGGCAAGGTCTACCACGACGAGCCGCAGGTGCTGCATTACGGCCGCCCCGGCGAGGGCCTCGTGCTGAAGGAAGGCATGACCTTCACCATCGAACCGATGGTCAACGAGGGCACCCGGTACACCAAGACCTTGCCGGACGGTTGGACCGTGGTCACCAAGGACCGCAAACTGTCGGCGCAGTGGGAGCACATGATCGCGGTCACCCATGACGGCGTGGAAGTGCTGACCCGCGTGCCCGGCGACGACAACGACTGCCTGTGATTCCCGGCGCCGTCCCCAGCGCCGCCCGCAAGCTGCCTGTCGGCGAGGGGGACGATGCCGTCTGGGCCGCGCAGACGCGGTCTTCGATCGCACATGCCGATGCGCGGCTGGGGCATCGTTTCGACCAGGGCGATGACATCGATCGCCTGCTCGGCCTGCGTCGCCGCGTCATCGACCATGCGCTGATCCAGGCTTGGCAGCGTTGCGTGCCTGCCGACGGCGGCCTGTCGCTGTTCGCGGTGGGCGGCTACGGGCGCGGAGAGCTTTTCCCCTGTTCGGACATCGACGTGCTGGTGCTGGGCGAGCCGGCATGCCAGCAAGCAGGCCACGAGGCCCTGTCGCGTTTCTTCGCCCTGCTGTGGGATGCCGGCGTGCCGGTCAGCCATGCGGTGCGCTCGCCGGCCGAATGCACGCAGGCCTGTGCCGATGACCAGACGGTGACGACCGCCCTCATCGAGGCACGGGCGCTGGCCGTGACTGGCGACGGCCTGGAACGGCTGGAAGATGCGATCGCGCCGTCGCGGGTATGGCCGCCGCATGCGTTCTTCCTCGCCAAGCGCGAGGAGCTGCAGGCCCGCCACCAGCGTTTCGACAACACGGCCGACAACCTGGAGCCGAACATCAAGGAAGGCCCGGGCGGCCTGCGGGACCTGCACACGCTGGGCTGGATGGCCTTGCGCACCTACGGCGTGCGCGATCTGGATGCGCTGGTCGGGCTGGGCCATCTGGGCCACGACGAAGCGGCCGCGTTGCGGCGCGAACGCAAGGTGCTCTCGCGCCTGCGCTACGGCCTGCATCTGGTGGCAAAACGGCCCGAAGAGCGGCTGCGTTTCGATT
>DMID01000126.1:10599-10916 GCA_003449195.1 Lysobacteraceae bacterium
GATTACCAGAAGACCCTGGCCGAACGTCTGGGCTATGCCGACGACGAGCAGAGCCTGGGCGTGGAGAAGATGATGCAGGCGTTCTACCGCAGCGCCGCGCTCATCCTGCGACTGGGCGACCGGCTGCTGCAGCGCTTCGAGGAGCAGTTCGACGGCGAAGCGGTGTCCGAGCCGGTCGACGGGGAATTCGAGCTGCGCCGCGGCTACATCGCCGCGCGCGACCCGCATTGGCCGCATCACGACATCCGCCGCGTGTTCGCCCTGTTCGCCGCGTGGGCGGCCCGCCCGCAGGTGCGCGGCCTGCATTCGCGCACGGC
>DMID01000251.1 GCA_003449195.1 Lysobacteraceae bacterium
CGTGAGGGCGCGCGTGTTGCGCGTGCAGGACGGAGCCGCGTGGCGTCCCATCCTGCGTCGACGCGGGCACGCCGGAGGCGTCATGCCCCGGCGGCGTGACCGGGCAGGCCCGTTGCAGGCCCGCCCGGCGATCAGGCGTGGATCAGAACATCACCTGCGCGCGCAGTTCCACCGCATCCGGGGTGACGTGCACGCCGTTGCGGGTGGCGTCGGCCTTCACGTAATTGGCCTGGAACTTGAAGTGGCTGGTGAGGTACCAGTTGGCGCCGAAGGTCCAGTCGTGCTGGCGGCCGCCGAGGAGGCTGCCGTCGTCCAAGTCCAGCCGGCTGTAGCGGGCCAGCAGCTCCACCGCGCCATAGCCGTGGGCGGGCTTGAGGTTGCCGAACACGCCGCCCGAATACGGGTGTGCTTCGCCGGTCAAGGCATAGGCCGCCTGCACGTACTGGCCGTTGCCGGTGTAGTCCGGCTTGCCTTCGCCGCGGTTTACCCGCGCCTGCAGGGCTTCGCCTTGCAGGTACAGCGGGCCGCGGCGCCAGGCGCCTTCCAGGCCGGTGCGCAGGATGCTGTCGGTGTAGGGCAGGGCGCCGGAATCGACCAGGCGCACGTCGGTCAGGCCGGCTTCCGGCCGCGAGCGGAAGCGCGAGGTGCGCACGTGGCTGACGCCGCGCCCGTCCTGCCAGCCGCGCGGGTTTTCCAGCGACGCGGCCAAGCCGACGTGGATCACCTCGTCCTTGTCCTTGACCGGGTTCCAGACGAAGCGCGCGGCCTGCATCGTGCCGGGGTTGTCGCCCTGCAGGTCCTTGCCGCCGTATGCGCCGATCTGGGCGAACCAGTGCGGCTTTTCCTGGCTCCATTCCACGCCGGTGCGGCGGCCGGCGTAGAACGCCTGATTGGGCAGGGAGAGTTCCTGCATCGACACCGAGCGTGACGCGGTCAGCGCGTCCATGCCCACCGGGGTCTTGATGTAGCCGACGCGGATCTTGCCCAGGTCCTTGTCGAACAGCGCCTTGGTTTCCACGCGCACGTACACGTCCAGCCACTGGTGCGACTGGAAGTCGAAGTAGACCATCGCGTCGTAGACGCCGGCCTTCTTCAGCGTGGCGCCGAACTCCTTGCGGCGCATGAAGTCCTTGTCTTCCAGCCGGTCGTCGCCGGAGAAGCCGTTGTAGTCGTAGGCGAAGTTGCCGGTGAAGGCGAAGGTGTTGCCGCCGCCCACGTCGTAGCTGACCGGCCAGTTGTCGAAGTCGGCGGCCTGGGCTGCGCAAGGCAGGGTGGCGGCGAAGAGGCTGCCACAGAGCACGGAGAGGCGGGTACGGGTCATTGTGGTGGTGTTCCGGATGGGGAAGATGAAGTGCGCGCCTGCGCGCCTGCGCCAGATTCTATCCTCCGAATGTCTTAGGGCCGTTGATCAGGCGCAAGCTGCCGGCACGGAGGAATCGGCCGATAATCGTCGCACGCGTCTTCGGCGTGTCCCCCACCCGCTGTCCGGAGTGCTCCATGCAACCCGCAAACCCCGTTTCCGTCGTGCCGCCCCGGCACGTGCCGCTGTACCGCCAGTTGTACTTCCAGGTCGTCGTCGCGATTTTCGTCGGCGCGGTGCTGGGCTACTTCGAGCCGACCTTCGCCGAGTCGCTCAAGCCGCTGGGCGATGCCTTCATCAAACTGGTGAAGATGATCATCGCGCCGGTGATCTTCCTGACCATCGTCACCGGCATCGCCGGCATGCGCCAGCTCAGCACGGTGGGCCGGGTGTTCGCCAAGTCGATGGCGTATTTCCTGTTCTTCTCGACGCTGGCGCTGATCGTCGGGTTGATCGTCGCCCACGTGATCCAGCCCGGTGCCGGCATGCACGTCAGCGTGGCCGATCTGGATCAGGCGCAGGTCACCAGCTACGTGGAGAAGTCGCATGAGCTCACCTTGACCGGCTTCCTGATGGACATCATCCCGAAGACGCTGGTCAGCCCGTTCGTCGGCGACAACATCCTGCAGGTGCTGTTCGTGTCGGTTCTGTTCGGCATCGCGCTGGCGCTGGTGGGCGAGCGCGGCAAGCCGGTGCTCGACCTGCTCGAGGCGCTGACCGCGCCGGTGTTCCGGCTGGTCCACATCCTGATGCGCGCCGCGCCGATCGGCGCGTTCGGTGCCATCGCCTTCACCATCGGCAAGTACGGCATCGGCACCTTGGTCAACCTGGCCTGGCTGGTGGGCAGCTTCTACATCACCGCGCTGCTGTTCGTGCTGGTGATCCTCGGCGTGGTCGCGCGGCTGTGCGGGTTCTCCGTGGTCAGGCTGATCCGCTACCTCAAGGCCGAGCTGCTGCTGGTGCTGGGCACGTCCTCGTCCGAGTCGGCGCTGCCTTCGCTGATGCAGAAGATGGAAGCGGCCGGCTGCAGCAAGTCGGTGGTGGGCCTGGTGGTGCCGACCGGTTATTCGTTCAACCTGGACGGCACCAACATCTACATGACGCTGGCGGCGCTGTTCATCGCCCAGGCCACCGACACCCACCTGACCTTGGGCCACCAGATCGCGTTACTGGCGGTGGCGATGCTCAGCTCCAAAGGCGCGGCCGGCGTGACCGGCGCCGGCTTCATCACCCTGGCGGCCACGCTGGCGGTGGTGCCGGAGGTGCCGGTGGCGGGCATGGCGCTGATCCTCGGCGTGGACCGCTTCATGAGCGAATGCCGCTCGCTGACCAACTTCATCGGCAATGCCGTGGCCACGGTGGTGGTGTCGCGCTGGGAGAACGCGCTGGACCACGACAAGCTCGACGCCGCCCTGTCCGGCCGGCTGGAGGCTGCGCATCCGGTGCCGGCGTCGGCATTGCCGGTCGACGAGCGCAGCCCGGACTGACGGCAACTCCGCGCCGCAGGCCCGCGTGCCGTCCGCTGACGGTGCGCGGGTCAGTCGCCGTCAGCGAAGCTGGCGCTAGAATCGCAACCCCTTATGCGACGCAGGCAGGACGCGCCGATGTCCAACGAAGAATTCAAGCAGGCCGCGCTCGACTATCACCGCGAGCCGCGCCCGGGCAAGATCAAGGTTGCCCCGACCAAGCCGATGGTCACCCAGCGCGACCTCGCGCTGGCGTATTCGCCGGGCGTGGCCTATGCCTGCGAGGCCATCGTCGCCGACCCGCAGCAGGCCAGCGAGCTGACCGCGCGCGCCAATCTGGTCGGCGTGGTCACCAACGGCAGCGCGGTGCTGGGCCTGGGCAACATCGGCCCGCTGGCCGGCAAGCCGGTGATGGAAGGCAAGGGCGTGCTGTTCCAGAAGTTCGCCGGCATCGACGTGTTCGACATCGAGATCGACGAGAAAGACCCGCACAAGCTGATCGACATCATCGCCTCGCTGGAGCCCACCTTCGGCGGCATCAATCTGGAAGACATCAAGTCGCCGGAGTGCTTCATCGTCGAGCGCACGCTGCGCGAGCGGATGAACATCCCGGTGTTCCACGACGACCAGCACGGCACCGCGATCATCGTCGGCGCCGCCGTGCTCAACGCGCTGGAGATCGTCGGCAAGAAGATCGAGGACGTGAAGCTGGCCACCACCGGCATGGGCGCGGCCGGCATTTCCTGCGTCAACATGCTGGTGTCGCTGGGCCTCAGGCCGGAGAACATCCTCGCCTACGACCGCGACGGCGTGCTGCACACCGGCCGCACCGACCTGGACCAGGAAAAGCAGCGTTACGCGCGCGACACCGACAAGCGCACCTTGGCCGAGATCGTCGAGGGCGCCGACATCTTCCTCGGCCTGTCCGCCGCCGGCGTGCTGAAGCCCGAGATGGTGGCGACGATGGCGCCGCAGCCGATCATCTTCGCGCTGGCCAACCCGAGCCCGGAGATCATGCCCGAGGACGCCAAGGCGGTGCGCCCGGACTGCATCATGGCCACCGGCCGGTCGGATTATCCGAATCAGGTCAACAACGCGCTGTGCTTCCCGTACCTGTTCCGCGGCGCGCTGGACGTGGGCGCCACGGTCATCAACGAGGCGATGAAGGTGGCCACGGTGCGCGCGATCGCCGCGCTGGCCCGCCGCGAGGCTTCCGACATCGGCGCCGCCTATGGCGACGAGATCCCGCGCTTCGGCCCGGATTACGTGATCCCGCGCCCGTTCGACCGGCGCCTGCTGGTGGAGCTGTCCAGCGCGGTGGCGCAGGCGGCGATGGATTCGGGCGTGGCCACCCGGCCGATCGCCGACATGGCCGCCTACCGGCAGAAGCTGGGCCAGTTCGTCTACCGCACCAGCCTGATGATGAAGCCGGTCTACGACCGCGCGCGCAGCGACCGCAGGCGCGTGGCCTACGCCGAGGGCGAGGAAGAAGTGGTGCTGCGCGCGGTGCAGAACGTGGTGGACGAGAAGATCGCCCGGCCGATCCTGATCGGCCGCCCGGAGGTGATCGAGTCGCGCATCCAGCGTCTGGGCCTGCGGATGAAGGCCGGCGAGGATTTCGAGATCACCAACATCCACGACGATCCGCGCTTCAACGACTACTGGCAGTACTACCACGCCATGACCGAGCGCCGCGGCGTGACCGTGGCCGCGGCCAAGAACCTGATGCGCTCGCGGCCGACGCTGATCGCGGCGGTGATGGTGGCGCGCGGCGAGGCCGATGCCATGCTGTCCGGCGTGGTCGGCCGCTTCCACAAGAAGCTGGGCTACGTGCGCAGCGTGATCCCGCTGGATGCCGGCGTGCAGTCCACCGCGGCGATGACCGGCGTGATCAACCCGCAGGGCGTGTTCTTCTTCGTCGACACGCACGTGCAGGACGACCCGACCGCCGAGCAGATCGCCGAATCCACGCTGCAGGCGGCCTACCGCATGCGCCTGTTCGGCATCGAGCCGAAGGTGGCGCTGCTGTCGCACTCCAACTTCGGCAGCCACGACTCGCGCGATGCCGAGAAGATGCGTCAGGCCCGCGACCTGCTGCGCAAGCGCGCGCCCAACCTCAACATGGACGGCGAGATGCAGGGCGACACCGCCTGGGACGAGGCCCTGCGCGAGCGGATCATGCCCAACAGCACCTTGCACGGGCGCGCCAACCTGTTCGTGCTGCCCANNTCGGCCCGATCCTGATGGGCATTTCCAAGCCGGTGCACATCCTGACCACCAGCGCGTCGCCGCGGCGCATCCTCAACATGACCGCGATCGCGGCCGTGGACGCGCAGATCCGCCAGCAGCGCGAAGCCGAGCGCAAGTCGCGCGACTGACGGACGACCTGATCCCGTTCCGCCGCGTGTCGCGACGGAACGTGGGGTGGAAAACACGGCCCGCGACGTGCGCGGGCATTGCCAGCCCGGCATGGCGGGTTGCGGAAGCTCGGTGGCGGTTGCGTCCTCGACGTTTCCGGTATGGTTGCCCGGTATCATCTGCAATGCTTTGCAACATGACTTCGAGGTGACGGGTGGCGCAGGCAGACAGGTGGCAAGGGCACGGATGCACCGGCTTGGCCGGCATGCGGACGGTGGCGGCATGAACACGGCCGCAGATGCGGCTCTTGCCGCCGGCGCCATGCCGGATGCGGCGGCGATGATGCCGCCGCCCGCGCCGCTGGAGATGCCCGAGCAGTCCCTGCACAGCGGCCGCCTGCACAACCGGCGGCTGCCGACCACGCCGCGCGGCATGGGCTGGCGGCGGCTGTACCTGTTCGGCAGTGCCGGCTTGATGACGGCGCTGGCCTGCTACCTGATGCTCGACGTGCTGATGGCCGACGGCGTCAGTGTGCTCGACGTGCTGCTGCTGGTGCTGTACGTGGCCTTGTTCGGCTGGATCGCGCTGGCCTTCTTCAGCGCGGCGGCCGGGTTCTGCGTGATGCTGTTCGGGCGCCACCGCCGGC
>DMID01000110.1 GCA_003449195.1 Lysobacteraceae bacterium
GATGCGCTGCTGCCGCTCCCGCCGGGCGCGCGCCTGCTCGATGCCTGTGCCGCGCCGGGCGGCAAGGCCGCGCATCTGCTCGAACGCGAGCCGGAGTTGCGGCTGACCGCGCTGGACGTGGATGTGCGCCGCCTGCGCCGGGTACACGACACGCTGGCCCGGCTCGGCCTGGCCGATGGCGTGGTGCTGGAAGCCGCCGATGCGGCCGAACCCGCCACCTGGTGGGACGGGGTGCCATTCGACGCGATCCTGCTGGATGCGCCGTGCTCGGCCACCGGCGTGGTCCGGCGTCAGCCCGACATCCTGCTGCACCGGCGTCCGGCCGACCTGGATGCGCTGCTTGACGCACAGGCACGTCTGCTCGATGCGCTGTGGCCGCTGCTGGCGCCGGGCGGCGTGCTGGTTTATGCCACCTGCTCGATCCTGAAGGATGAAAACGAAGGCCAGATCGAACGCTTCCTGAAGCGCTGGCCCGATGCGCGGGCAGAGGGGCTGGCCGAAACCTTCGGCCATGATAGAAACGTCGGCCGTCAGCGCCTGCCCGGGGAACAGGGCGCCGACGGATTTTTCTGCACGCGTCTGCACAGGACCTCATGCTGAGCCCGATTCCTACCCCGTTCGAATCGTCATCCCGTGCCTTGCCGGCGACCGGGGTGACCCCGATGCGCGAACGGCTGGCGGCCGCGCTGTTCGGCGCGGGCGTGTTCATGCCGCTGGGGCTGGCCAACCTTCCGCCCGCCTGGCCGGACAGCTACAAGGCCTTCATCGTGCTGCTGCTGGCAGCGACGGTGTTGGTACCCGGCACGTTCCGGCAGGTCTGGCGCGCAGTGCCGGCCTGGCGTTCGGTGACGGCGGTGATGCTGATCATGATCGCGTGGGTGGTCTTGCCGATCGGACTCTCCGACGGGCCGTGGAGGTTGGTCGATTACCCCTCGCGCCTGCTGGTCGTGCCGTGGTGCGCGGCCCTGGCGTGGCGTTTGAGGCCATCGATCCGCTGGTTGTGGGCCGGCGCATTGGCGGGGCTTGCGGGCGTGGTGGGCGTTGCGCTTTGGCAGGTGATGACGGGCATCGAACGCGTGCACGGTTGGAGCAACCCGCTGGTGTTCGCCATCGTGACGATGCAGCTTGCGGTGCTCGCCGTCTATTGCCGTCCTCCTGCATGGCGTTGGGCGGCGTGGTGTGCTGCAGCAGGCGTCGTGGTGGCCATCGTGGCGATGCTGCTCAGCGGCAGTCGCGGCGTGGTGCCGGGTGTTGCCGTCCTGCTGCTGTCGGTGCTGCTGCTGGGACGCCGCGACCGGTTGTGGTTGCGCATCGGCGTGTTGGCGCTCGTGGTGCTGGCAGGCGGGGTCGCGCTGGCCACCATTCCCGCGCTGGGGGAACGCAGCCGCATCGACGAAGCCGTGAACGATGCGCAGCAGATCCAGCGCGGGCACATGGATACCTCGATCGGGGCCCGTCTCGAACTGCTTGGCATCGCCGGCCGTGCCATTGCCGCGCATCCCTTGACGGGCGTCGGCATGGGGCAGTTCGGTGCCGAGGTCCGGCGTCAGCCGGCGTGCCGGATGTCGCCGGCACCGGGCTGGTGCGAGTTGGGCCATGCCCACAACGATCTTGCGCAATGGGGCGCGACGCTGGGCATCCCCGGCATGCTGTTGATCGCGCTGGTCTATGGCGTGCCGCTGGTCATGTTCGTGCGGATGGGATGGCGCCGGCGCGCACAAGGATCTGTCGGGCCGGCCTGGGCGGGGGCATTGGTGGTATCCGGGTTCGTGCTGTGCGGGATGACGCAGTCGATCATGGCGCACGCCGCCACCTCGGGACTGTTCGGCATGCTGGTCGGCACCTTGCTGGGATTGGCCTGGCGGGATGACGAACCGCGCACGGGAGCTTCCGCATGATGTCCTCGTCCCTGCTCCGCGAAGGACAGCCTTCGGCGCGGGCGGTGTTCTGGTTTTTCGTGCTGGCCTTCGTCGTGCTGGCGGCCGGCATCGGCCTGCGTGCGCCGTGGCCGGCCGACGAGCCGCGGTTCGTGCTGGTGGCCAGGCAGATGTGGGAGTCCGGCGACTGGTGGTTCCCGCATCGCGGGCAGGAGCTGTATTCGGATAAGCCGCCGCTGTATTTCTGGCTGCTGTGCGCGAGCTATGCGGTATTCCGCGATTGGGACTGGGCCTATCTGTGGCCGTCGCTGGCGGCGGCGATGGCCACGTTGTGGCTGACCTGGGACTTCGCCCGGCGGCTGTGGACGCCGCGCGCGGGGCTGTGGGCGATGCTCGGCGTGTTGTGCGCGTTCCAGTTCGTCTATCAGGGCAAGCGTGCGCAGATCGACCCGACCGTGGTGGCTTTCATCACCTTGGGCGTGTACGGCATCGGCCGGCACGTGTTGCTCGGGCCGGCGTGGCGCTGGTACTGGTTGGGGTGCTTTGCCGCAGGCTTGGGCGTGATCAGCAAGGGCGTGGGTTTCCTCGCGTTGCTGGCGCTGTTGCCGTATTTCCTGATGCGTTGGCGCGGTTGGCAGGGGCTGGCCGAGCCCGCGCCGCGCGGTGCGGGGCGCTGGTGGCTGGGCGCGGGGGCTTTCCTGCTGGCAATCGGCATGTGGTTCGTGCCGATGCTGTCGCTGGCCCTGCTCGATGGCGATGCCGGCCATCGCGCGTATCTGGACGATCTGCTGTTCCGCCAGACTGCCACCCGCTACGTCAGCGCCTGGCATCACCACAAGCCGGGCTGGTATTTCGTCGAAGTGGTGCTGTTGTACTGGTTGCCGTTCAGCGCCTTCCTGCCATGGCTGCTGCGGCCGTGGCGCGAGGCGTGGCATGCCCGCGACGCACGGGTATGGTGGCCGCTGGCATGGGCGCTGCTGGTGTTCGTGTTCTTCAGCGCCAGCCCGGGCAAGCGCGACATGTACATCCTGCCGGCTTTGCCGATGGTGGCGGTGGCGGCGGCCCCGTATCTGGAGGCCTTGTCGCGGCGTGCCGGGCTGCGCTGGCTGCTGTTCGGGCTGGTGCTGGCAATGGGCCTCGGGTTTGCCGTCGCCGGCGGCATGGCAGCGCTCGGAGACCCCAAATTCGCGGTGAAGTTCGAGGCCGAGCGCGGCTTGCAGGCGGCGGGCGCACACGCCCTGTGGTGGTCGATGGCGGCGCTCGGCGCCCTGTTGTGCGTGTTGGCCGCATGGCTGCGTCCGCGCCGCGCGGCGGTGCTGGCCCTGACGATGAACGTGGCGGTCTGGTTGTTCTATGCGCTGGCCTTGGCGCCGATGCTGGACGACGAGAACTCCGGCCGCGGCCTGATGCAGGCCGCGCGTGCGCACGCCGGCCCGAAGGCCGTGATCGGTCTGGTCGATTGGCGTGAGCAGCTGTTGCTGCAGGCCGACGGTCCGGTTGCCGAATTCGGGTTCCGCGTGCCGGCCGACGAGCAGTGGCGCCGCGGCATTGCCTGGTTGGGCGAGCCGTCAGCGGTGCCGCGGGTATTGCTCGGGCAGGGCAGCGATGCGATGCCGGCCTGTCTTGATCGCCGCCGCCTGCGGAGCCTGGGCGCTGCCAACCGCCGCGATTGGTGGCTGGTGGACCGCGACGCCGTCCGGGATTGCGAGGGTCGATAGTCCGCGCAGATCCGGCGGCACCGAGGCTGGTGTGTGTGGATGGCTGTCCAGTCCGATCAGACTGCGGATGCGGCGTGGATCGGCGCGGGTTTCATCGAGCAGGCCATCGTTCGGGCTGGCGCCTTCATCGTGTCGTTCGGGGTGGTGCAGATGGGCGGCGAGTCCGGCAAAGCGCATCGGGCGGCAGCCCAGGCCCAGATGCAGGGCGCGGACGGCAAGATCCTTGTCTTCCCGCCCCCAGCCGACATAGCGCTCGTCGAAACCGTTGAGCGCCACCAGATCCTCGCGCCACCAGCCCTGATTGCAGGTCTTGATGCCGGCATCGGACCAGCGCGTGCCCAGCCAGGCCCATGCGCGTGCGATGGCGGGCAGGCGCAGGGTATGGCGGCGTTTGCCCAGAGCCCGGTCGAACAGGCTGGGCCAGAGGAAGTCGGCAGCCAGCAAGCGGTCGCGCACGCCGGGCGTGGTCAATACCCGGCTGCCCTGGACGAAATGGCCGTGGCGTGCGATTGCGGCATGGTCGGCCAGGAACGAGGGATGGGGAACCATGTCGCCGTCCAGCAGGACGACGTAGTCGCCGCTGGCGGATGCGATGGCGAGGTTGCGGGCCCGGGCGACGCGGAAGCCGGCGTCCTCCTGCCAGCAGTGGCGCAACGGCAGCGGATAGCCCGCCGCCATCCGCTGCAGGCAGGCCCGGGTGTCCTCTCCGGAACCGTCGTCGGCAACGATCACCTCCGCAGGCAGCAGGCTCTGGCGGGCCAGTGCCCGCAGCACCTTTTCCAATGCCTGCGGCCAGTTGTAGGTGGTGACGACGACGCTGATGCGACGCGGCGGCATGTCACGGTTTCCCTGACGTTTCCACGGGAATGCCGCGACGCAGCCAGGCACGACGCAGGATGGAAAATGCTCGGTTGGCGTTGCGGAACCAGCCGGTATCCCCGCGCAAGGCGATGCGGGCATAGCGCTTGGCTTCGCGCCAAGTCGGCTCGGGCTTGGTCAGGAATTCGCGCTTGGCCAGTTTGATGCACGATTCGTCGAGCCCCGCGCGCCGCGCATAGAACGCGATCAGCCCGTGCGAGCGCAGACGGCCGAGATAGTCGCTGTCCGGCGTGCGCTTGCTCCACCAGCCGTTGTTGCCGTGGATGCGGTAGTGCATGGCCGCGGTGGGGAGGAAATATTTCCTCCCGCCGAAGATGCTGGCACCGAACACGAGGCAGTTGTCAGCCGAGATGCGCCAGACCGGCAGCAGGTAGTCGGGCAGGTCCAGGCAACGTCGAGCCATGGCGGTGCGCAGCGACAGCGCCGAGGTCGGTGCGCCATACCAATGCCCGAGCCTGTAGGTGCTGATGGCGGTATACCCTAGGTCGAAGGCCCGGTCGGCATAGGTCAGCCGACGGGTTTCCTCGCCGAACAGCTGCACGTCGGTGAATACGCAATCCACGTCGCGGCGTTCGTCGTAGAGCCGGCCGATTTTTTCGAGGTAATCCGGCGCCCAGCGGTCGTCGGCATCCAGAAAGCAGACCACGTCCGTGTCGACGGCAGCCATGCCGCGCTGGAAGGCCGCCAGCTGGCCGCCGTTTTCGCCGATCAGCAGCGTCACTCGCGGGTCACCGGCGTAACGCGCGCGCAGCAGTTCGGGCGAGCCGTCGGTGGAACCGTCGTCCACGACGATGATCTGCGCGGCAGGGCGGGTTTGCGCCAGCGCACTGTCCACGGCCTCCTCGACGAAGGCGCGATAGTTGTAATTGGTGATGACGACGGCGAAACGGGTCATGCCGCGCGGTCCCCGGCCAGCAGGTGGCGGAAGTAGGCGATGGTTTCCTTCAGCCCGTCTTCCAGCGCGACCTGTGGTTCCCAGCCGAGTTTTTCCCGGGCCAATGCGATGTCCGGCTGGCGCTGGCGCGGGTCGTCTGCCGGCAGCGGCTGGAAACTCAGGCGCGAGGGCCCGCCGACCAGCGACAGCACCTTTTCCGCCAGCTCGCGCATCGTGAATTCGCCCGGATTGCCGATGTTGACCGGGCCGGTGAAGCCGGCCGGCGTGTCCATCATCCGCAGCATGGCTTCGATCAGATCGTCCACGTAGCAGAAACTGCGGGTCTGGCTGCCGTCGCCGTACAGGGTGATGTCCTGCCCGCGCAGCGCCTGCACGATGAAGTTGCTGACCACGCGCCCGTCGTTGGGGTGCATGCGCGGGCCGTAGGTGTTGAAGATGCGCACCACCTTGATGTCCAGCGCGTGCTGGCGATGGTAGTCGAAGAACAGCGTTTCGGCGCAGCGCTTGCCCTCGTCGTAGCAGCTGCGCAGGCCGATCGGGTTGACCCGGCCCCAATAGCCTTCCACTTGCGGGTGCACTTCCGGGTCGCCGTAGACCTCGCTGGTCGAGGCTTGCAGGATGCGCGCCTTCACCCGTTTGGCCAGGCCGAGCATGTTGATCGCGCCGTGCACACTGGTCTTGGTCGTCTGCACCGGGTCGTGCTGGTAATGGATCGGCGAGGCCGGGCAGGCCAGGTTGAAGATGCGGTCCACTTCGACATAGAGCGGGAAGGTCACGTCGTGGCGCATCAGTTCGAATCGCGGGTGGCCGAGCAGATGTGCCACGTTGCGCTTGCCGCCCGTATAGAAATTGTCGGCGCACAGGACATCGTGGCCCTGCTGGACAAGCCGGTCGCACAGATGCGAGCCGAGGAAACCTGCACCGCCGGTGACGAGGATGCGTTGCATGGAACGGGCCGGGTGTTCGGGATGCCAATTGTCCTCCATCGGAAAGCCGACGTGGCTTAATGCCGACCGGCGGCGGTCGGCTACCATGTGCGCCATGCAGACCCTGCCCCTTTCGCTGGTGGTGATCACCCACAACGAGGCCGCCAGCATCGGGCGTTGCCTGGACAGCGTGCCGTTCGCGGCGGACAAGCTGGTGGTGGACAGCGGCAGCGACGACGGCACGCCGGACATCGCCCGCGCTCACGGCGCGCGCGTGCTCCATCAGGACTGGCTTGGCTTCGGTCCGCAGCGCAATTTCGCCAGCACGCAGGCCGCACATGACTGGATCCTGGTGCTGGATGCCGACGAATTCCTGTCCCCCGCGTTGGCCGCCGAACTGGCTGCCGGGCTGCCCGCGCTGCTGGCCTCGGACAAGGCCGGGGCATGGCTGCGGCGTTCCACCTGGTTCATGGGTGCGCCGATGCGCTGGTACCGGCCAATGGTCGGCGAGCGCATGGCCAGGCTCTACCACCGCGGACGCGCGCGCTGGACCGATGCGCGGGTGCACGAATCGCTGCGCTTCGACGGGCGGACGGTTTCGTTCGCGGCACCGTTCAACCACCTGCACAACCCCACGCTGGTGCACAAGCAGCTCAAGGTGCTCACCTATGCCGAGCTGAAGGCGCGCGACTGGCATGCCAGACGGCGCAGCCCGCGCATGTGGCAGACGCCGTTCGTGTTCGCCGCCTCGTTCGTCAAGGAATACCTGCTGCGGCTGGCCGTGCTGGATGGTTGGCGCGGTTTCGTGATTGCGCAGACCAGCGCCGCCTATGCCGTCTACAAGCGCATGCGCTACTACGAGATGGTGCGCAATCCGGCTTCGGTCGGGCAGGCGCGCGAGGTGCTGGTCAGGCACGGGCTGGAGCGCGGATGAGCCGGTACCTGCTGTTCGGCACCGAACGCTACGCCTTGCCGATCCTGCAACCGCTGGCCGATGCCTTGCTGCGCGCCGGCCATGAAGTGCATGCATGGCTGGCAGCCGGCGCGGCGGGCGCGAGGCTGGCCGGCAAGGTGATGCCGGTGGCCGATGCGCGTGCGGCTGTGGCGCTGCGGCCACGCGCGGG
>DMID01000140.1:0-4847 GCA_003449195.1 Lysobacteraceae bacterium
GCCGCTGTCGGCATGCACCTTGGAGCCGCTGGTCTCGCCGCGCAGGCTGGCGGCGTGGTGGGCCAGCAGCACGTGCGAGACGCAGGCGGTGACGCGCTTGCCGGTGGGAATGTGCAGGAATTCGTTGGGGCCATGCGCGTTGGAGTGCGGGCCGAGCACGCCGGTGATCATGAACTGCGCACCCGGGAACTTCTCGCCGAGCATGCCCATGAACGGAATCGAGCCACCTTCGCCGACGTACACCGCCGGCTTGCCGAAAGCGGCCTGCGAAGCATCGTCGATGGCCTGCTTCAGCCACGGCGCCTGTGCGGGAGCATTCCAGCCGCTGGAGGACTTTTCCAGTTCGAGCGTGATTTCCGCACCGTAGGGCGGGTCGCGCAGCAGCACGTCCTTGAGCAGCTGTCCGGCCTGCTTGCCGTCCAGCGTCGGCGGCAGGCGCAGCGACAGCTTGACCGAGGTGAACGGGCGCAGCACGTTGCCGGCCGAGGCCAGCGGCGGCAGGCCGTCGGCGCCGGTGATCGACAAGGCCGGGCGCCAGCTTCGGTTGAGCACCAGTTCGGCCGGGTCGCTGTCCATCGGCGACATGCCGGGCAGGAACGGAAACTTGTCGTAGACCTCGGTGCCCAGCACTTCGGCCACCTTGCGCGCCTGCTCGCGGCGCTCTTCCGGCACGTCCACGTACAGGCCGTCGAGCTTGAGCTTGCCGGTGGCCTCGTCCTCCAGCCGCGAGAGCAGGTCGCGCAGCACGCGGAAGCTGGACGGCACGATGCCCGAGGCATCGCCGGAGTGCACGCCCTCGCTGAGCACCTTGACCGTCAGGTTGCCGCCGGCCAGGCCACGCAGCGAGGTGGTGCACCACAGCTGCTCGTAGTTGCCGCAGCCCGAATCCAGACAGACCACCAGCGAAGGCTTGCCGATGCGCTCGGCCAGGTGGTCCACGTAGGCGGGCAGGTCGTAGGAGCCGGACTCCTCGCAGGCTTCGATCAGGATCACGCAGCGGGCGTGCGGCAGGCCCTGTTCCTGCAAGGCCATGACCGCTGCCAGCGAACCGAAGATGGCGTAGCCGTCGTCGGCGCCACCCCGGCCGTACAGCTTGTCGCCCTTGAGCACCGGCGTCCACGGGCCGAGGTCGGCATCCCAGCCGGTCATCTCCGGCTGCTTGTCCAGGTGGCCGTACAGCAGCACGGTATCCGCTCCGGTGCTTTCGCCGCTGGCGGGGATTTCCAGATAGATCAGCGGCGTGCGGCCTTCCAGCCGCACAACATCGACGACGAGGCCGGGAATGGCCTGCGCCTTCGCCCAGCGCTCCATCAGGGCCACCGCGGCCTCCATGTGGCCGTGCGCGACCCAGTCCGGGTCGAACATCGGCGACTTGTTGGGGATGCGGATGTAGTCGACCAGCTGCGGGACGATGTCCTCGTCCCACTTCCGGTCGAGATAACGGGCAATCCGGGCGTTGTCCATGAGGCGGTTCCTGCACGAAATGAGGGCCACATTCTACGCCCCGCCCCCGCGCCGCCCGGGGGTAGGAATTTTCCTACGCCGCGGTGCGCCGTTGCCCGGCTGGCGCAACGGCCGCAGCCGCCTAGGCTTGCCTCTGCCCGGTAGACAGACTGGCAACACCGGAGCGGAAGGACCTCCGCCCGGCCAGCCGATCCCACCACCGCAAGGAACCCGTCATGAAGACCCCGATCCTGATCCTGAAGTCGCTGCTGCTGTCGCTGGTGTTCGCCGCCAGCGCCTGGGCCACCGAAAAGGTCAACATCAACACCGCCAGTGCCGCAGATCTCGATCGCGTTCTGGTGAACGTCGGGCCTTCCAAGGCGGAAGCCATCGTCGAGTATCGACGTGTACACGGTCCGTTCCGCAACGCGGACGAGCTGGCCCAGGTGAAGGGCATCGGTCTGAAGACCGTGGACAAGAACCGGGATCTGATCGAAGTCGGGTCGGCCAGGACGGCACCGCGTACTCCGGCAAGCGCGAGCAAGGCTGCTCCCGTCCGGCCGGTGACCCGCCGCTGATCAGGTTTCGCCGGCCCCGGCGCAGGAGCGCCCGGCCGGACCATCCAGAAGGGCAGGATGCCGGAAGACAGGCAGGATGCCGACAGGGACGTAACCATCGCTCGGTGTTGCACGAGGACGTGCAGCCGGGCGATGTTCTTTTCGGCAGCATGCAATGTCGGTGCCCTGCCGGCCGGTGCACAATGCGGGCATGACGCATCCGGACATCCAGCCACAGCTGCTGCGCGCGCAGCACTATCAGCGCGAACGCTGGCGCAACGGACTGGGGTGGACCCGCGAGATCCTGCGCTGGCCCGCGACCGGCGATTGGGACGTGCGCCTGTCCATCGCCGAAGTGGAGAGCGAATCCTCGTTTTCCCGGTTCGACGGCATCGAGCGCGAGCTGGTGCTGCTGGAAGGCAACGGCATGCATCTGCGCTTCGAAGGCGAGCCGACACGTGAACTGGCCCCGCCGCACGGGCGTTGCCGTTTTGCCGGCGAGTGCAACGTGACCGGCATCCCCGTCGATGGTCCGACCCGCGATTTCAACCTGATGTGGCGGCGCTCGGCGTATTCGGCCGAATTGCTGTATCGGCCATTGGCCGGGTCGATGCTGTTCCGGATGGAGCCGGGACGGACGTGGCTGGTGTTCGTGCTTGCAGGCCGCATGCACTTTGCCGATGAGGATGGCTTGCCAGCGCCTGGACTGCACGACACCGTCGTGCTGGCCGGCGAGCCCGGCCGGCGTTTCCTGTTGCAGGGAGCAGGCGAGTTGCTGGCGATCAGGCTCGACGCTGCGGCCTGACGCACGGCACGGATTGGCCGATGTTTCAGTACACGTCGCGGCGGTAACGGCCGCCCAGCAGCAGCGCTTCGCGCTGGCCGGGTCCGAGCACTTCATCGAGTACCGCATCCACGCCGGGTGCCATGCCTTGCAGGCTGCCGCACACGTACAACACGGCGCCGTCGGCGATCCAGCGGCGCAGTTCGTCGCCGGCTTCGCGCAGTGCGTCCTGCACGTAACGCCTGTGCCGGTCGTCGCGGGAGAGGGCAAAGTCGAAACGCATCAGCACGCCATCCGCCTGCCATGCGCGGATGTCGTCGGCGAAATACAGGTCGGTGGCGGCGTGGCGTTCGCCGAACAGCAGCCAGTTGCGATGTGCACCCGCTGCCGCGCGCGCCTGCAGATGGGCGCGCAGCCCGGCCAACCCGGTGCCGTTGCCGATCAGGATCATCGGCACATCGTCGGCGGGCGGGTGGAAGCCCGGGTTGGAACGGATCCGCAATCCCGTCGTGTCGCCTGCGGCCATGTGCCGGCACAGCCAGCCGCTGCCGAGCCCGGGCGTCCCGTCGGGGGCGCTGACGGCGCGCACCAGCAGGTCGAGTGCGCAGCTGCCGGGGATCGAGGCAATCGAATATTCGCGGTGCGGCAGCGGTTGGAGGGCTGCCAGCAGGGCGGGCAAGGGCCGGTTTCGCCATGCATCGGCGGCGGGCAGTTGCCGGTGGAGCAGGTGTTCGCGCAGCGTCCAGGCGCCTTCCATGTCGATGGGCGCACGGCCGTCGAATGCCGCGTCGTCCAGCCAGCGATCTACCGTGGCGACGGCATTGCACGGACGGATTTCGGCAATGTCGCCAGCCAGCCAGTGCGGCAGTTTGCCATCGGCCGGCTGCAGCGACAGGGCATGCACGGCACCGTTGCGGGCGCCGGGATTCAGTTCGCGGCGATCCCGCAGGCACCACGGCGCGAACGGGGCTTCCCATTCGATGGCGTCGCTGCGCGCGCCGAGTCGTTCAAGCTGTCGTTGCCAGCGTTCGATCGCAGCCGGGGCCGCGTTGTCCACGTCGATGCGCTCGAACAGGGCCGTGGCGCCGCAGCTTGCCAGCCATGCGTCCAGCCGATGCCCGAAGGCGCAGAACTGCGCATAGTCGCGGTCGCCCAGCGCCAGCACCGCATGGTGCAGCTGCGGCAACGACAGGCTGCCGGCCATCGGGCCATGCAGGAAGGCCAGCGCATGGTCGGGCGCATCGCCCTCGCCGGTGGTGCTGACGATGAACAGGGCGTGGCGGGCGCCGGCCAGCGTTGTCGCGTCGATGCGTTCCAGCGGCAGGCAGCATGCCGCGTGTCCGTTGGCGCGCAGGGCTTCGGCGCTGGCTTCGGCCAGTTGGCGGGCGAAGCCGGTCTGGCTGGCCCAGGCGATCAGCCAGGATTCCCCGGCGGTTTCGCGTCGACGCGGCACGCGATGTTTCCAGACGATGCCCGCGCACAAGGCCAACCAGGCCGACAGGGCGATGCCTGCGGCCAGCCAGTGCGGATGACCCGAGATCGACAGCCATGCGCCGCCGGAGGATGGTTGCAGGTGGAGCAAGCCTGCGGCGATCGCGGCCAGCAGGAGGCCGACGAGCAGATTGCCGGCCAGCGCGCGCGGTGGAGTGGGCAGTGGGCTCATGTGGCCAGGTGTTCCGAGAATGCCGGGGTCATCGTCTCCACCGGGCCGGCAGTGCTGCGGACGACGAAGCGCGCGGCCAAGCCCTTGCGTTCGGCAAAGGCAAAGCCTTCCTCTGCGCCCATCACGGTCAGCGCGGTGGCCCAGGCATCGGCATGCATGGCATCGTGGGCGACCACGCTGACGGCTGCGGCGGCCTGGGTGACCGGCCGGCCGCTGCGCGGGTCGATGGTGTGCGCGTAACGTTGGCCATCGCGTTCGAAACGATGCCAGCGGTCGCCCGAGGTGGCCACGGCCAGGCCGTCCAGCACGAGCACGCGCGGTGGCAGCAGCGCTTGGGATTCGGCGTCTTCTTCGGCGGCCGATTCGACCAGCACGCGCCACGGCTGGCCATCGGGTTTGC
>DMID01000140.1:4947-13330 GCA_003449195.1 Lysobacteraceae bacterium
CAAGGCCGCACCGACGCCGTCTTCGCGCAATTGCCTGGCCACCAGATCGGCGGCGTGGCCCTTGGCGATGGCGGACAGATCCAGCCATGCCTGCCCGGGTTGCAGCAGGCGGTGTTGTTGCGGCTGGAACAGCAGGCGCTGCCAGCCGACGCGACGGCGCAGTTCGGCCAGTTCGGCTTCGCCCGGTATGCGCGGCACGTCGCCGGCCGGGCCGAAACCCCAGGCTTGGACCAGCGGGCCCACCGTGGGGTCATAGGCGCCGCCGCTGCGTGCGGCGATGTCGAGCGCGGCATCGAGCACGGCGAGGAATTCGTCCGGCAGCTGCTGCCATTGCCCGGCTTCGCTGCGGTTGAAGCGGCTGATGTCCGAGTCGACCCGCCAGGTGCTCATCTGGCGGACCACGAGATCCAGTTGCCGCTCGATGCCGGCATGCAGCGCGTGCAGGTCGGCATCGGCGGGGGCTGCCAACACCACGCTCCAGGTGGTGCCCATCGTGTGGCCGCCGAGGCGGGCAAGGTCGAGCAGGACAGGCAAGGCAGCGGTCCGGTGATGGCGTGCGGTGAGGCAGACGATGCCTTTACTGGGGCAGCACTTCCAGCGTGGCCACGTAGCTCAGGCGGCGTTCCTTGGCCTGCGGTACCGAAACCTTGGTGTCCGTGCTGCCGGTTTCCAGCCAGTACATGCCGGCCTTCGGCCAGGTCACGCTGAAGCTGCCGTCGGCACCGGTGGTGGCCTTGATCTCGTCCTGCGCATCGCGGTAACGGGTGCCGCCGCGGATGATCTCCACCTCCAGCCCAGCGGCCGGCTTGCCATCGACGACGAGCTTGAAGGTGGCCGCTTCGCCCGCGAACAGGTCGTTCGGATGGGTGACCGGCACCAGCTCGATGCCTTCGCCGCTCGGCTTGAGTGCGTCGGCGGTGGGCTTGCCGTTGGTGACGAAGGTTTCCACCCGCATCGCCGACTGGGCCACTTGCAGGTTCTTGGCATCCTTGGGGACTTCGGTGGCAAAGGATGCAGGCGTGCCGCGCCAGCGCTTGGGCTTGCCGTTTTCTTCCCACGAGCCGGACAGGCCGGCGTTGGCCACGGCCAGGCGGTAGGTGCCCGGCTGCTTGAGTTCCACGTCGAACACCGTACGGTACTTGCCGGTGGCCACGTTCTGCGGATCCACCTTGCTGCCGTCCGGCGCGGTGATCGTCAGGCCTTCGGTGCGCAGCGGCACGTGGTTGAAGTAGAACAGGTCGTTGGAAACGGCGGCATCCACCGTGATCCACTGCGCGTTGCCGGCAATGACGGTCTGCGAAGGCAGCAACCAGGCCTTGTGGGCAAATGCGGTGGCCGGCAGCACCGCCAGCAGGGCGGCAAGGGCAAGGGATCGCTTCATCGTGGTCTCCTGTTTCCGAAAGAGGGGAATGGCCGGCGCAATCCGGCGATGTCGTGGCATGGCGAGGTCAGGGTTTGGCATTCAAGGTCACGGCGCCAAGTTCGCTGCTGCCCTGGGCCTTGGCGGTGGCGGCTTTCTTCACCGGCCACGCAAAGGGGATCTTGAGCAGCTCTCGGCCGCCGACCTCGCGCACGGCCTCGACCACCAGCGTGTAGTTGCCGGGGGCCAGCCTAGCCAGCTGCGGCTGCTTGTCGGTGAATCTCAGCGCATGCAGGCCGGCCGGGCGCGTGGGGCCGGTGACGCCGTCCACGGGCACCTGCAGGTTGCGGCCGGACTTGCGCCACCACTGGCGCAGGTCGGGCAGCCACTTGGTGCCGTGGCCTTCGGCGGTATCGCGCATCTGGTACCACACGGCCAGATCGGCCACGTCCTTCTGGTCGGCGCCTTCCACCCAGATGGCGACGTAGGGGCGGTGGTATTCGGCCACGTCGAGCTTGGGGATTTCCACGTTCAGCGCCAGCTCGGCACTCCATGCGGGAGCGGACAGCAAGGCGCCGAACGCGATGGTGACGGTAACGGGCATCAAGGTCTTGGACATGAGGGAACTCGCGGCGGGCAAGGAGGGGAAAGGGCTCATCCGTGGATGAGCAGCAAGGCGATCAACAGCGGCAGCAGCAGGCCCAGGCCCACCATCGGCCAGGTGAGGCGGCGCTGTCCGGCATGCAGTTGCAGCAGCAGCAGGCCGGTGATGCAGAAAACCAGGCAGGCCACCGCGAACAGGTCGATGAACCAGCGCCAGGCCGGGCCGGTATTGCGGCCCTTGTGCAGATCGTTGAAATAGGAAACCCAGCCGCGGTCGGTGTGTTCGTAATCCACCGCGCCGGTGGCCTTGTCGATGCTGAGCCAGGCATCGCTGCCGGGGCCGGGCATGGACAGGTAGACCTCGTCCTCGGACCATTCGGCCGGACGCATGCCCGTGGCCACGCCCAGCTGCGTGTCCAGCCAGCCGGCGACGGCCAGCGGCAGCGGCGCCTTGCCTTCGGCCGTGCGGGCCAGCTGTTTCAGCATCGGCGCCGGCAGGTCTGCCGTCTTGTGGACCATCGCCGGGCGCGCTTCGATCTGCGCGGCGTGGTTCAGCGTGATCCCGGTGATGGCGAACAGCAACATGCACACCAGGCACAACGCCGAACTGATCCAGTGCCACTGGTGCAGCATGCTAAGCCAGAAACCGCGACGCTGCTGCTTGTGGGCCAGATCGGACGCGGACGGGGACAAGGCGGGTTTCCGGGAAAAGGGCGGGGCGGCATTACAACATTATTGAGAATGAATCTCAATAATGACGAGCGACGGGCCAGGCGCTCCGGAGGCGAAAACGCACGACGGCGCCAAAGGTTGATCCGCTCACACTTCGGCCCAGCCTCGCAACAGGTTGTGGTAGATGCCGGTCAGCTGCAGCACGGCGTCGTTGTCGGCACCGGTACGCCGCAGTGTCTCGATGGATGTGTCCATTTCGAACAGCAGGCGGCGCCGGCTGTCGTCGCGGATCATGCTCTGCACCCAGAAAAACGAGGCTAGCCGTGCACCGCGCGTCACCGGGGTGACCTGATGCAGGCTGCTGGACGGGTAGACGATCATGTCGCCGGCCGGCAGCTTGACCTCGTGCTCGCCGTAGGTGTCGCTGACGATCAGCTCGCCGCCGTCGTAGTCGTCCGGCTCGTTGAGGAACAGCGTGCACGACACGTCGGAACGGATGTAGCCGCGATTTTCCTGCGGGCCGACGCGCATGACCGAGCCGTCCACATGGAAGCCGTAGGTGCCACCGCCCGCGTAGCGGTTGAAGCGTGGCGGCAACGTGCGCAAGGGCAGCGCGGCGGAGAAGAACAGCGGGTTGCGGTCCAGTGCGGCCTGCACGATCCGGCCAAGCTGGGCCTTCAGGGGCGATGCATCCGCGAGCTGTTCATTGCGTTTGACCAGTGCGCCCTGGTGGCCGACGGTTTCGCGCCCGTCCGTCCAGTCAGCCGTATCGAGGGACTGGCGGACACGGGCCAGTTCCTCGCGGGTCAGCACGTCGGGGATATGCAGCATCATGGGGGAATTCCTGCGATGGCATGGCGGCGGGAAGTCGCCTTCCCGCCGCCGGTTGCTGCGTCAGAAGCGGAAATCCGCACTGAGCAGGAAGGTGCGCGGCGTGCCGGGCGTGTAGCGGTAGCCGCTCTTGTTGATCGAGGCCACGTACTTCTTGTCGAACAGGTTGTAGCCGTTCAGGCGCAGCGTGAAGTGGCGGTTGATGTCCCATGACGCCACCGCGTCGTACACGGTGTACGACTTGACATAGGCCGGCGTGCCCACCGCGCCGTCGGTGCCGCGGTGCATTTCACCCGAGTAGCGCACGCCGCCGCCGATGGTCAGGCCGAACGGGAAGCGGTACGACGTCCACGACGTGAAGGCATCCTCCGGCGTGTAGCTCAGGTTGTTGCTGCCGTCGGCAGTCACCGCGCTGCCCTCGTCCACGCGGGTCTGCTGGTGGGTGTAGCCGGCCGAGATCAGCCAGTTGTCGGTGATGTTGCCGACCACCGAAAGCTCGGCACCCTGCACCGACTTGCGGCCGTTCTGGAAGTAGCCGTCGTTTGCATTGCCGGTGATTTCGTTGGTCACTTCGGTCTTGAACAGGGCCAGGTTGAAGGCCAGCGCATCGTCGAGGAAAGCCCACTTGGTACCGACCTCGATGGTGCGGGCCTTCTGCGGGTCCATGTTCGGGTTGTCGAGGCTGCTGACCGAATCGCTCAGGGCGAAATTCGAGCCGCCCGGAGGCTGCTGCGACACGGCCCAGTTGGCGTACAAGCTGACGGCATCATCGGCCTTGTAGACGGCGCCGATCTTCCAGTTCAGCAGGGTGTCCGAATGATCGCCGTCGAAACCGGTGACGATGCTGCCGGCCGGGTTGCTGCCGCATGCGGGGGCACCGCGACCGCCGCAAATCACGCGACTGTCGTATTCGGTCTTGTAGTGGTCGGCGCGCAGGCCGGCGGTGAGCAGGAAGCTTTCGCCGAATTTCAGCGTGTCGAACAGGTAGGCGGAGTACGTGGTGGTCTTGCCCACGCTGCCGGTGCCGTTGCGGCCCCAGGTCAAGCCATCCACGTTCCAGTCGGGGTCGTACAGGTTTGCCGCCGGCCAACCGGTGCCGGTGATGGTGGCCAGGCCGTGCGCCGTCTGTTCCTCGCGGGCGAACTCCAGGCCGGTGGTGAGGTAGTGCTCGATGCCGCCGGTGGCGAAGTCGGCGCGCAGGTTGACCTGGTCGGTGACGATCTTGTTCGTCTGGTCCTTGTAGGTGGGCAGGCTGCGGGCCAGCGTGTAGGTGGACAGATCGCTCTTGTCGGTCCACTTGATGTTGCCGGTGTTGGCGGCCGTGCCGGTGCCCATGAACGCCGTCAGCAGGTAATCCTGCTCGGTCTGCCCCCAGCGGGCGATGTTGCTCAAGGTGACGGCATCGTTGAAGTCGTGTTCGAACTTCAGCGTGGCCATCTTCGAGGTCACGTCGTCGTGGTCATGCCGGGTGCCGTAGAAATTCTCCGGATCGACCGGATGGCCGGCGAGCTGCTCCAGCCCCGGCTGCGGCGTCCAGCCCGGCAGGCCGATGGTCGGCACGTATCCATCCGGGATGTTTTCCTGCTTGACGTAATACAGGTTGAGGTAGACGCGGTTGTCCGTGCCCAGCCCGAAGGCCAGCGACGGCGCCAGCCCCCAGCGCTTGTTGTTGACGTGGTCGCGGCCGGGCACGTCGCTGTCCTGCCACATGGCGTTGACCCGCAGCGCGCTGGTGGCGCCAAGGGTCTGGTTCCAGTCGGCGGTGGTGCGCCGCTGGCCGTCGGTGCCGATCGATGCCGTGCCCGACGTCATGTTGCCCAGATGCGCCTGCTTGCTCGATATGTTGATCGAACCGGTCGGCGCGGAACGGCCGGTGTCGGTACCTGCCGGGCCCTTTTCCACCTCGATGCGGTCGATGTTGAACACGTCGCGCGAAACCGAGCCCAAGTCACGGATGCCATCCACGAAAATGCTGCCGGAGGTGTCGAACCCGCGCATGTAGATGGCATCGCCGGTGGCCGTGTTGCCGTTTTCGCCGGCGAAGAACGTGCCCACGCCCGGACTGTTGCGCAGCGCCTCGGTCAATGTGGTGGCGCCCTGCTGGTTGAACAGGTCGCTGGTGATCACCTGGATGGTCTGCGGGGTGTCCTGCAGGGGCTGGGTGAACTTGGACGAGGAGGCGATGTCTTCCTTGTAGGTTTTTTCGCCATGCACGTGGATGCGGTCAAGCGTCTTTGCCCGGTGGCTGGCGGTGTCGGCATCGGCGGCGGGCTGGTCGGCGGCGATGGCCGGCATCGACAGGGCCAGGCCGGTGGCGAGGGCACCGATCAGCGAAGGTTGGGACAGGGCGATGCGACGGGGATGCTTGCGCGTCTTGATGTGGCTCATGGACATTCCAGAGGGTGATGAATGAGTGCCCCACTGGCTGTCTGGCGATGGCTACGGGGACGTACGGTATTGAGGCGCACCGGCGTCGCGGCACGAATGCGCATTTTAATGAGAAACATTCACTTTTACAACGAGGCGTTCATGTTGTCGGCCATCGCTGTCGGTTCAGTCGCGGTCGTCGCGGGTCCACACGCCGGTGTCGTCACGGCGCACGGGAAAGACGGGGACGGGCGAATAGGCCGGCGGACACAGCGGCTTGCCGTCGCGGATGTCGAAGCGGGCACCGTGCAGCAGGCATTCGATGCTGCCTTCGACGGCATCGAATGCGCCGGAGGACAGCTCGAAGTCCGCATGGCTGCAGCGGTCTTCCAGCGCGTACAGGTCGCCGTCCCGGTTGAGCACGAGGATCGGCGTGCCGGTGACCTCGTCGAACACGGTTTTGGTTTCGCCGGGCAGCAGCTCGGCGCTTGCGCAGACGAAGGTCCAAGCATCCGTGCTCATGCCGCGGCCACCGGTTGCGACAGGGGCTTTTCCAGCACTTCGAAACGGATGTCCTCGCGCAGCGGGATGCCGAAGCGCGCGTCGCCGTACGGGAACGGCTTCTTGATGCCGGTGCGGCGGTAGCCGCGGCGTTGGTAATAGGCGATGAGTTCGTCGCGGAGGTCGATCACGGTCATGCGCATCAAGGTCTGCCGCCAATCGTCGCGGGCAATGCGTTCGGCTTCGGCCATGACCTGCCGGCCGATGCCGCTGCCTTGCAGCTCCGGGCGTACCGCGAACATGCCGAAATACCCGGCGCCGTCGTCGACGGCGACATGGGCACAGGCCAGCAATCCGCCGGCGGGGGATTCGGCGAGCAGCACCTGGCTCAACGGGCGCAGCAGGTCCTGCCTGAGCAGATCCACATCCACGCGCGGGCCGTCGAGCAGATCGGCCTCGGTGGTCCAGCCCGCGCGGCTGGCATCGCCTCGGTAGGCCGACGTGACGAGGGACACGATGGCAGGGATGTCGTTTTCGGACGCGGTGCGGAACGCGACGGTCGTGGTGTTCATATCGTCATTCTAAGCCTGCAAACCGGCACGGGGCCGGCACGGCTTTGCGCATGCCGGTCGGGTCAGCCCAGCAGCCGGCGGACCTTGATGAGTGCGGCCACGAAGCGTTCGATTTCCTCGTGCGTGTTGTAGAACGCGAGCGAAGCCCGGCACGTGGCGCCGACGCCGTAATACTGCAGCAGCGGGTGCGCGCAGTGCTGGCCCGAGCGCACGGCCACGCCTTCCAGATCGAGCAGGGTGGCCAGATCGTGCGCATGCGCGCCTTCGACGAGGAAGGACACCACGGCCGCCTTGTCCGGCGCATTGCCGAAAATGCGCAGGCCGTCGATGCGCCGCAGCTCCTCGGTGAAGTGCGCAAGCAGCTCGGCTTCGCGGGCTTCGATGCGCTCCAGCCCGATGCCTTGCAGGTAGTCGACGGCGGTGCCCAGGCCGACGAAGCCGGCGATGTTGGGCGTGCCGGCCTCGAATTTGTGTGGCGGGTCGTTGAACACGGTGCCGTCGAAGCTGACTTCCTTGATCATTTCGCCGCCACCGAGGAAGGGCGGCATGTCAAGCAGGTGCTCGCGCCGTGCCCAGAGTGCGCCGGTGCCGGTGGGGCCACACATCTTGTGGCCGGTGACGGCATAGAAATCGCAGCCGATGGCGGGGATGTCGATGCGCCGGTGCGGTGCGGCCTGCGAGCCGTCCACCACGGTGACGATGCCGCGCTTGCGCGCCTCGCGACAGATCTCTCGTACCGGATTGACCGTGCCGAGCACGTTGGACACATGCGTGACCGCCAGCAGTTTCACCTCCGGGGTCATTGCCCGGTACAGCGCGTCGAGGTCGAGCGTGCCTTCCGGGGTGATCTCGGCCACGCGGATCGTAGCGCCGGTGCGCTGGGCCACCAGTTGCCACGGCACGAGGTTGGCGTGGTGCTCCATGCGCGAGACCAGCATCACGTCGCCGGGCTTCAGGTTCGGCAGTGCCCACGAGTAGGCGACCAGATTGATGGCGAAGGTGGTACCGCTGCACAGCACCACTTCGTCGGCCGGCACGTTGCACAGTTTTGCCAGCGTCGAGCGCGAGCCTTCGTAGGCCTCGGTGGCCTCGGTGCCCAGCGCATGCACTGCGCGGCTGACGTTGGCATTGTGGCGGCGGTAGAAATCGTCGACGGCCTCGATCACCGCCTGCGGCTTCTGCGCGGTGTTGGCGTTGTCGAAATAGACCAGTGGCTTGCCGTTGACCGTGCGTTCGAGGATGGGGAAGTCGGCACGGACGTCGGCCCAGTCGCGCATCGGAGCGGTCGAGGTGTGGGTAGCTGGCGCGTTCATTGCGCGTCCCCGTCCAGCGCCATCGTCGCGTCCAGTGCGCGTGTCAGCACGGCTTGCAGGGCCACGTCGCCGATGCCGCGCAAGGGCTCGTGGCAGAACGCGGCGGTGAGCATGCGCCGGGCCTGCGGCTCGGGGATGCCGCGCGAGCGCAGGTAGAACAGCGC
>DMID01000140.1:13554-13788 GCA_003449195.1 Lysobacteraceae bacterium
GCCGGGGCGGATGTGGATGCCACCATGGAACACCACCTTGCTGCGCGCATCGGCCATGCCGCGCCACACCAGTTCACAGGCGGTATCGCGGGCGATGTGCTCGATGCCCAGCCGGGTGTCGAGGTGGCGGCGGCCATCGCCGAGTTGCACGCCGTTGGCGTGCAGGCGCGCGCCATCGCCCTCAAGCCGCACGTTCAGTTCGTGGCGCGACAGCGCGGCGCCCAGCTCCAGGTC
>DMID01000169.1:0-6323 GCA_003449195.1 Lysobacteraceae bacterium
GTGCTGTCGTCGGCCGACGTGGCATCGGCCGTGCGCATCCGCAACGGCGACAACGTCGACCTCGTCAGCCGCAGCGGTGGCATCGAAGTCCGGGTGGCCGGGCGCGCACTCGGGGCCGCCGGCGAAAACGAACGCCTGAATGTCGAAAACCTCTCGTCCCGCAAGATCGTCCAGGGCGTGGTGGATGGCAGCGGCGCGGTCCTCCTCAACCGCTGAATTAAAAACGTGACGGATTCCCTAAAGTTTCAGCTTGCCCCCGCCGATATGGTCCACGAACCCGTACAGGTATGACGAACATGAGCCAGAAAATCGAAGGTGGATTGCCGGCTGCCGGCCTTGCCGCCACCGCTGTCGTCGGCGCCCGCAGCGCGACGGCCGGTACCGGTCCGGCCAAGCCCGTGGATGCCGTGGCCGCCGGCGACAGCCTGCGCCTGACCGGCGAGGCGGCCACGTTGCAAGCGGCTTCGCGCGAGTTTTCGGCGACCCAGCCGGTCGACCAGTCCAAGGTGCAGTCGATCCGCGAAGCCATCGCCGCGGGGACCTACAAGGTGGACGCCAAGGCCATCGCCGGCGCCATGATCGACTTCGAAAAGGGGCTGGGCGCATGAATGGCCCTGACGTCTGGCTCGACAGGCTGGACGCCGCCCTTGCCGAGGAGCGCCGTGCCCTGATCGAGCACGATGTCGAGGCGTTGGTCAGCAGCACCCGCGACAAGCTCGACGCGCTGCGGCAGCTGGAGGCGCAGCCGCCGGCCGCCGAGTTCGCCCATCGCCTGCGCACGCTGGCCGAAGCCAATCGCGCCAACGGCGCGCTGCTCGCACGGCGCCGCCGCGAGGTGAACTGGTCGCTGCGCCATCTCGGGCGCGGCGAAGCGGCCCCGGCCTACGATGCGCAGGGCTGCAACACGGTGGTGAAGGCCTCGGTCCCGCTGGCGGTGGTCTGACCCGGGCGGACAGGGGCTCGTTCCGCCCGTTCGCCACCTGCCTCAATCATCGGCCGCCGTGCCCTTGGCACAGCCGGAGGGCAGCGGGCGTTAAGCTGTCGGCACGTGTCCTTGATTCCGTGCCTCGATGAACGCCGCCGTTGCCATGTCAGATCCCCGTCTTCCCGACCTGCAGTCCTTCATCGACATGATGGACGACGGCCTGTTGCTGTGCGATCCGCACGGTGTCGTGCTGCAGGCCAATGCGGCCGTGCGCTCGCTGTTGCTGGTGGGCGACGCCGGGCCCGAATGCCTGATCGACCTGCTGCCGGACCAGGCGCGGGTGGCCCTGGGCGCGGGTGATGCGTGGGAAGGGGATCTGGCCTTGCCCGACGAACGCATCCTGCGCGCGCACATCCACCGCCCGCCCGCAGTGGCGCCGGCCGGCCGCTTGCTGGTGTTCCGCGACATCAGCGATGTCCGTGCACGCGAGCGCGAACTGGAACGCTGGCACGCCGAATTGCGCCAGACCACGGTGCGTCTGGCCGGCACCCAGGAGCAGCTGCTGCAGTCGGAAAAGCTGGCTTCCATCGGCCAGCTGGCTGCCGGCGTTGCCCACGAGATCAACAATCCGATCGGCTACGTGCACTCCAACCTCGGCTCGCTGCAGGAGTACCTCAACAGCTTGTTCGCGATGATCGATGCCTACGATCAGGCGCTGCGGTCTGCCGATCCGCGCGCGCATCTGGGCGAGATCGACGCCCTGCGCGAGCAGCACGATATCGACTTCATCAGCCGCGACCTGCCGCAGTTGCTGGCCGAATCGCGGCAGGGCATCGAGCGGGTGACGCGCATCGTCCGCGACCTGAAAGATTTTTCGTACTACGGCCGCGGCGATGCCTGGAAGCGCGCCGACCTGCATGCCGGCCTGGATTCGACCCTGAACATCATCTGGAACGAGCTCAAGTACAAGGCAAAGCTGGAAAAGCACTACGGCAAGCTGCCGCTGGTCGAATGCCTGCCTTCCGAAATCAACCAGGTGTTCATGAACATATTGCTCAATGCCGGCCATGCGATCGGCGAGCAGGGCACTATCACCTTGAGCACGGGGGCGGGCGATGGCGAGGCATGGGTGGAGATCGCCGATACCGGCAACGGCATTGCGCCGGAGCTGCTGCAGAAGATCTTCGACCCGTTCTTCACCACCAAGCCGGTGGGCAAGGGCACCGGGCTGGGGTTGTCGATTTCCTACGGCATCGTCAACAAGCACCACGGGCGCATCGAGGTGGACAGCGTGGTCGGGCAGGGCACCACGTTCAGGGTCACGCTGCCGGTGAAACAGCCCGAGGCCGCCGGCGCCTGATGGCCGCCGGCCGGATGGTCCGGGTCAGCCGGCCGGCGATGCGTTCTGCGCATCGTGGGTGCGGAAGGCCTGGCGGATGTGCTCGCGCAGCTCGTCGTCGTTCCACGGTTTGGTCAGGAAGCGATAGATCGCGCCGCGGTTGATGGCATCGGTCACGGTGGCCAGGTCGGTATAGCCGGACAACACCAGCCGCACCGTGTCCGGGTAGAGCATCTTCACCCGGCCGAGGAATTCGGTGCCGCTCATGTCGGACATGCGCTGGTCGGACAGGATCACCTGCACGTTGTTGGTAGCCAGCAGGTCGAAGGCATCGCGCACGTTGCCGGCAGCGAGAATGCGGTAGCCGTCGCGGCGGAACAGGCGCACCAGTGCGCGCAGCACGTTTTCCTCGTCGTCCAGCAGCAGCAGGGTGCGGTCGGATTGCGCCGTGGCGAAGGATTCCGAGCGGATGTAGCGCCTGCGCAGGATCTGGCCGGCATGCTCGGCGGTATTGGGCTCGCCGAACAGGTAACCCTGGAATTCGTCGCATTCGTTGCGGCGCAGGAAGCCGACCTGGGCTTCGGTTTCCACGCCGTTGGCGACGACCTTGATGCCGAGCTGGTGGCTCATCGCGATGATCGCGCGCACGATGGCTGCCTCGCGGCTGCCGGTCGGCGCGCTCATGATGAAGCTGCGGTCGATCTTCAGCTTGTCCACCTGGTAGCGGACCAGCGAGCCCAGGCTGGATTCGCCGGTGCCGAAATTGTCCAGGCACAGCTGCACGCCTTCGCGGCGCAGGCGCGCCAGCGATTCGTAGATCGAGGCGACGTTGTGGGTCAGCGCGCTTTCGTTGATTTCCAGGATGATCGACGGGGCGGGGATGCCGTGGGCCTGGGCGGCATCGAGCACCTCGTCGACGAACTCGGCGCGCAGCAGCTGCAGCGTGGACACGTTGACCGACATGGTGAAATCGTCGAAGCCCGCATCGCGCCATGCGCGTGCCTGGGCCAGGGCGTGGCGGATGGCCCAGTTGCCGATCTGCACGATCACGCCCAGCCGCTCGGCCATGCGCATGAAACGCTCGGGCACCAGCATGCCCAAGGTCGGCGAATGCCAGCGCAGCAAGGCTTCAACGCCCATCACCCGGCCGTCGCGGGCACTGACCACCGGCTGGTAGCGCAGGCGCAGCTCGTCGTTGGCGATGGCATCGACGATCTGGCGCGCCATGATGCTTTCGCTGCTGGCGCTGACCATCGCTTCCATGCCGTACAGGCGGAACGAGGTGCCGCCGGCATCACGCACGGCCTGGCGCTGGGCAATTTCGGCGAAATCGAGCAGCTCGGACGCATCCAGCGAATGCTCCGGGCACAGGCTGATGCCGATCTTGGCGTTGAGGAACAAGGTGTACGGCAGCACGCTCAAGGGCTTGTCGATCTGCTCGCCGAGTTCCTCCATCAGCATTTCCAGCGGGGGCAGGTCGGCGGTGCGCGGTATCGCGACGATGAATTCGTCGCTGCCGTGGCGCCACACGATGCCGCGCCCGTCCAGATAGTTGCTGAGCCGCTCGCCCAGCAGCACCAGCGCTTCGTCGCCGGCATCGGTGCCCATGTTCTCGTTGATCGAGGCGAAGTGGTCGATGTCGATGTGTGCCAGCAGCAGCGGCGTGCCGCCGTTGGCGGCATCGTCCACCAGCATGGCCAGCGAGGGTTGGCCGGCACCGAGGCGCGGGACAAAGCTGGCGGAAGGGCCGGACAGGGGTTTGGACATCGTGGCGGATCAGTTCGGCGATGCGGCGGAGGGCTGGTAGGGCAGTCGAAGTTCCACGAGGGTTCCGGCGCCGGGCGCGGTGTGCATTTTCAGCAGTCCGCCCGCGCCCTGGGCGCGTTCGCGCATGACCACGAGGCCGAGCCCTGCGGCCCCGGCGGGGTCGAAGCCGTCGCCGTCGTCCTGCACCCGCAGTTCCAGCCATTGGCCGTCCACGTCGTGCAGGCTGACCGTGACTTGGCCCGCATGGGCGTGCCGCACGACATTGGTGAGGCATTCCTGCGCGATGCGGAAGCAGGCCTGCTCCACTTCGCGCGCGGGGCGTGCCGGCAGCGGCGTCAGTTGCAGGTCCAGCGAGATGTCGGACGAACGCAGCAGGCGGCCGGCTTGCCAGCGGATCGAGGCTTCCAGCCCCAGCGCATCCAGCTGCGGCGGCCGCAGCAGGGTGGAGATGTCGCGCAGCTTGACCACCGTGGCATCGGCCAGTGCCACGATTTCGCCAAGTTCCTCGCGGCGTGTCGCCGGGTCCTCGTCGTCCATCGCCGCATGGGCGGACAGCTTCATCGCGGTGATTGCCTGGCCGATGTCGTCGTGCAGGTCGCGCGAGATCGCGCGCCGTTCGTCCTCCTGCAGCGAGAACAGCCGGCGGGCCAGGGCCTGCAGTTCGGCATTGCCGGCCGCAAGTGCATCGCGCATCCGTTCGGCATCGGACAGGTCGCGCACGAACAGCAGACGGTACAGGCGGCCGTCGTGGCGGGTCACCTGCTGGACGATCCCGGCGCGGAACACGCTGTGGTCGCGCCGGTGCATCAGCGGGGCCGGCGTCAGCAGCAGGGCTTCGCCCTCGGCCGGCGCCTGCAGCAGCCACTGTGTGAAACGTTCGCGGTCCTCGTCCACGACCAGTGCGGGCAGCGTCACGTCGGCCAGCGGGTCCTGGCCCAGGCAGAATTCGAGCCTGAAGGCGGGGTTGGCGAAGATTGCCCGTTCGCCTTCCAGCACCAGCAGGCCGTCGGGCATCACGTCGACCAATCTGCGGAAGGGCAGGTCCGGCATCACCGTCGGCGCGGCACGGGTGATGTCCTGCAGGATTCCGCGCACCATCGGCCGGCCGGTGCCGTCCTCGAAGCCGTCGGCGAGGATCAGGAAGCGCCGGGTCTCGCCGTCGGCATCGGTGATGGCGAACTGGTCGTCGACATGCGTGGTCAGGCCGAGCCGGATCAGCGACAGCCGCTGTTCGATGCACTGCAGGTGCGGCGCCGAGGAAGGGGAGGCGAAAAGCTCGCCCAAGGGCCGCCAGCCGGCGGATTCGGGCGGTTTCCGGCCGAGCAGGCGATAGAGCTCGTCGGAGAAATGACCGTAACCGGTGGCAGGGTTGATCTCCCAGTAACCGATGCCGGCGATGGACTGGGCTTCGCGCAGTCTCCGGCTGGTTTCTTCCCGTTCGTGGCGGGCCTGCCGTTCGGCCGTGCGGTCGTGGACGGCCACGAGACGGGCGGCGGGGTGTTCCTGCGTGCCGGCCGGGCAGTCGAGCAGAACCACGTCGCGGTAACCGCCCGAGCGCGTCCGCAGCCGGTGCATCGATTCGGGAAGTTGGTCGAGGGCGGAGCGGGCGGCGGCCAGGTGCTCGGCCAGACGGGTGCCGTCCTGTTCCGGCCAGAGTGCCGGCAGGCGCAAGGCGAGGAACTCTTCGCGCCGGCTGCCATGGAAGGCCAGCGCCGCGTCGTTCACCGCCAGGATCTCCAGCGACTCCGGCGTGTAAATCCACATCGGCACGGGGTTGGAGAAGAACAGCGAGCGGTAGCGTTGTTCGGAGGCTTCGAGCAGTCGATGCGATTCGGTGAGGCGGCGCAGCAGCGGGCGCAGCAGCAGGTAGAGCAGCACGGCCGTGGCCAGGACGTACAGCAACCCCTTGAGGGTCTGCAGGCCGGCGAGCCGGTCGGGATCGCCGGTCAAGGCGGCGATCAGGTTGTCGCTGCCGAGAATCCACAGCGAACCGGACATCAGGTAGATCAGCGGCACCGCCCACTGGCCATAGGCCATCAGGCGCGACCAGCGGCGCGACGGCGTGGCGGTGGCAAGCGGGGAGCGGGCTGCAGCCGGGTCCATGCACGGTCCGGAGGCGGGGGATGCGGGCATGGTAGCGGCTTCGGGGCCGTGCGGTGTGGCGACGACGCGTGCAGGCACGAAAAAACCGCCGTCCGGGGACGGCGGTTTTCGGGTGGTGGCCGGGTCGCTCAGAACAGTTCGACGCTGCCGGCTCCCATGTCGTGCTGGGTCACCGGCTTGTGCGGCGGG
>DMID01000169.1:6401-6560 GCA_003449195.1 Lysobacteraceae bacterium
TCACCGGCTTGTGCGGCGGGCGTTCCCATTCGCCGCGCATTTCCTGCACGCGGCTGCCGAAGCGCTGCAGCGTGGCGATCACTTCGCTGTTGACCGCGCCGCCGTTCTTCTGCAGCAGTTCCTGCAGGGCGACAGCCTCGCGGTTGATCGCGGTCAGGC
>DMID01000169.1:6911-8076 GCA_003449195.1 Lysobacteraceae bacterium
ATCGACTTGACGTCTTCCAGCAGGGCGAAGATGCCGTCCAGATGCTGGGCCATTTCGTCGATGTGACTGACCGTGACGGTGCTCTGCCCGCTGACGTCTTCCAAGGCTTCGACCAGCTGTTCCATCTGCTGGCTGGCATGGCGGGCGAAGCGGGCGAAATCCACGCCGCCGCCGCCTTCCTCGCCGGTGCGGTCGACGATGCGCGACATGGCGGTGCTCTGCTGGCGCGACTTCTTGTTCATCGCGTCGAAGCTGGAACCGAGGTTGGCCACGGCCTGCCGGATCAGGTCGCGGGCGCGTTCGACTTCCGAGCGCGAGCCGTCCACTTCCGAACCGACGAAGTTGCGCAGGTCGCCGAGCAGCTTTTCCTGCTCGCGCAGCACTTTCAGGTGCTCGGGCGAAGGATGGGAGGCGCTGGTCTGGCTGTAGGCCGTCCAGCCGGCAAAGCCGAGCCAGCTCAACAGCATGGCAGTGAACACGGCCCAGACGAGGGCGGGCGACCACGCCAATCCGATGGCCAGTGCCAGCAGAAGGGTCAGGACGAGGGGAGCGGCAAGGCGAGTGAAGATGCGTGAGTACATGAACGTTCTCGGCTGAGATGCAAGGTGTGTATCGGCGCCTGCCTCCCTGTCTTTAGCCGGAACGCGCGATTGCCGCCGCGGCGAACGATCAGCGCAACCAGTCCTCGGTGGCCTGCAGCAAGGCGCGGCGCGAGAACAGGAAGTCCCACAGGCTGCCGCCGAGCTGGCGCCACAGCGCGGCCGAGCGTACTGCGGCCAGCAGCAGCGCACGGATTTCCGCCACCACGCCGGGCTGGCCCAGGTAATGCGGGTTGCCCTGCACCATGATGCGCGGGCGCAGATGGCTCAAGGTGTCCGAATACAGGTTGCCGAGCGCGGCCAGCACGTCCGGGTGGCTGGCGCCGAGCGATTCGGCACTGGCGGATTGTTCGTTCAGGCCGGCGACCACCTTGCGCACCGCGTCGGGGGTGGCGTCGAAACGGCGCTCCAGCTGGAAGATGGCCATTGCCAGCCGCGCCACGGCGTCGTCGCGGCGGGTCTTGCGCAGGTGGTCGCGCAGCAGGCGCAGGCCTTGCGACAGTTCGGCCGCGCTGCCGTACACGGCCTGCGGCGAGGCAGCCTCGATGCGGAACACGCTGTCCACC
>DMID01000259.1 GCA_003449195.1 Lysobacteraceae bacterium
GGCGGCATTGCGCCGTTTCGCCACCCGGCCCGGCGACAAGCTCGTTCAGGTGCTGCTGGTCGATGCCGTCTCGCCTCAGCGCGCCGGAGCGCCGCTGATCGCACTGGCCCAGCGCCTGCCCAGCGTGGTCCAGTTCCGGCAGGCCACCGACCCGCTGGACCTGGCCCGTGTCGATGCCTTTCTCGTCAACGATGTCGGCGACGGCGTGCGCCGCCCGCTGGCCGATCGCTGGCAGGGTGAAGCCTGGTCGGCGCGGCCCGGCATGTCGCAGCGGCTGCGCAACGACTTCACCCTGATGTGGGAGCGCGCGCGCATCTGCAGCGAACTTCGCAAGCTCGAACTGTGAGCAATGCCTCGTTCCCGCGCATGAACCCCGTCTCCGCCCCGCACCTCCCGCATGCCCCTTGCCGGGACCATGCAGGTATAATTTTCCCATTCAGACTCTGGTCGCGCCGGCGTTTCCACGCTTCACACCGGCCCCCACCGTCCCCCCTTTCCCAAAAGTGACGCGACCTTAATCGTGGACAATCTCCTGAAGCAGTTTGCGCAGTCCTCGCAGCTCAACGGTGGCAACGCCACATACGTGGAAGACCTGTACGAGCAGTATCTCGTCTCCCCCGACAGCGTCGATCCCAAGTGGAAGGCCTATTTCGACGGCTTCAAGGGCCGCGAAGCCGGCGACGTGCCGCATTCGGCCGTGATTGCCCAGATCACCGAGGCCGCCCGCCAGGCCGCCTCCGGCGTGATCGCCGTGGCATCGGAAGGCAACGGCGACGAGCGCGAGCGCAACGTCGGCCGCCTGATCACCGCCTACCGTTCGCGCGGCCACCTCGGCGCCAAGCTCGACCCGCTCGGCCTGACCCCGCCGGTCAACCCGCCGGACCTGACCCTGGCCTTCCACCACCTGTCCGATTCCGATCTCGGCGGCGAGTTCAGCACCGGCGGCGTCGGCGGCCAGCCGCGCATGAAGCTGCGCGACCTGTTCGACCGCCTGCGCGCCACCTATGCCGGCAGCATCGGCTCGGAATTCATGCACATCACCGACGTCGAACAGCGTCAGTGGATCTACCAGCGACTGGAGAACGACGGCGGCAACTTCAAGGCCGACGCCGGCACCCGCAAGCGCCTGCTCGAGCGCGTCACCGCCGCCGAAGGCCTGGAGCGCTACCTGCACACCAAGTACGTCGGCCAGAAGCGCTTCTCGCTGGAAGGCGGCGATTCGTTCATCCCGATGATGGATACCCTCGTCCGTCGCGCCGGCGCCGACCGGGTCAAGGACATGGTGATCGGCATGGCCCACCGCGGCCGCCTGAACCTGCTGATCAACACTCTCGGCAAGAGCCCGCGCAAGCTGTTCGACGAGTTCGAAGGCAAGTTCGAGCACATCGAGCTGGCCAAGGCCGGCGACGTGAAGTACCACATGGGCTTCTCCGCCGATGTCGCCACCCCCGGCGGCCCGATGCATCTGGCGCTGGCGTTCAACCCCTCGCACCTCGAAATCGTCGACCCCGTGGTCGCCGGCTCGGTGCGTTCGCGCCAGGAACGCTTTGCCGACACCGCCCGCGAGCTGGTACTGCCGGTGCTGGTGCACGGCGACGCCGCGCTGGCCGGCCAAGGCGTGGTGATGGAGCTGCTGCAGATGTCGCAGGTGCGCGGCTTCGCCGTCGGCGGCACGGTGCACATCGTCATCAACAATCAGGTCGGCTTCACCACCAGCCACCACGAAGATGCCCGTTCGACGCTGTACTGCACCGACGTGGCCAAGATGGTCGAAGCGCCGGTGTTCCACGTCAACGGCGATGATCCGGACGCGGTGGCCTACGTCACCGAGCTGGCCTACGACTTCCGCCAGAAGTTCAAGAAGGACGTCTTCATCGACCTGATCTGCTACCGCCGCCTCGGCCACAACGAGGCCGACGAGCCGGCGGTGACCCAGCCGGTGATGTATCAGGTGATCCGCAAGCACCCCACCACGCGCGAGCTGTATGCCGCGCAGCTGGAGAAGGAAGGCGTGATCGCCGCCGGCGAGGCACAGGCGCTGGTGGACGGTTACCGCGCCAAGCTCGACAACGGCGAAGTGACCACCGAGCTGGCCGCGCGCAAGCCCGACGAATTCGCCATCGACTGGTCCAGGTACACCACCGGCAGCCTGCGCGATGCGGTGGATACCCGCGTCGATGCCAAGCAGCTGGGCCTGCTGGCCAAGACCATCAACACCGTGCCGGCCGGCATCGAGCTGCACAACCGCGTCAGGAAGATCTACGACGACCGCCTGAAGATGAGCGCCGGCGAGCAGCCCGGCGACTGGGGCTTTGCCGAGAATCTGGCCTACGCGACCATCCTGCAGGAAGGCCACCGCCTGCGTCTGGTCGGCGAAGATGCCGGCCGCGGCACCTTCTTCCACCGCCACGCGATCCTGCACGATCAGAAGACCGACACCTATTACCAGCCGCTGCAGCAGCTGGTGCGCACGCCAGCCGATGCCACCGTGATCGACTCGCTGCTCAGCGAGGAAGCGGTGATGGGTTACGAGTACGGCTACTCGACCACCGATCCGAACACGCTGTGCATCTGGGAAGCCCAGTTCGGCGACTTCGCCAATGGTGCGCAGGTGGTGATCGACCAGTTCATCGCCGCCGGCGAGGCCAAGTGGGGCCGCATTTCCGGCCTCGTGCTGCTGCTGCCGCACGGTTACGAAGGCCAGGGCCCGGAACACAGCTCGGCGCGTCTCGAGCGCTATCTGCAGCTGTGTGCGCTGGACAACATGCTGGTGTGCGTGCCCACCACCCCGGCCCAGTGCTTTCACATGCTGCGCCGGCAGATGAAGATGAACACCCGCAAGCCGCTGGTGGTGATGTCGCCCAAGTCGCTGCTGCNNGCAAGGTCTACTACGACCTGCTCGAAGACGCGCAGAAGCGCGGCCAGGACGATGTCGCCATCCTCCGCGTCGAGCAGCTGTATCCGTTCCCGCGCGACCTGCTGAGCGCCGAGCTGAAGAAGTTCGGCAAGGCCACCGACCTGGTCTGGTGTCAGGAAGAGCCGCAGAACCAGGGCGCGTGGTACCAGATCCGGCACCACCTGCAGGCCTGCCTGCAGGACGGCCAGGCCCTGCATTACGCCGGCCGCGCCCGCTCGCCCTCGCCTGCCGCCGGCCACATGTCCGACCACGTGGCCGAACAGCTCAAGCTGGTCGCCGACGCGCTGGTCAATCCGGTCGGCAACGACGCCGTCGCCGAATAATCCCTTTCCACTTATTGCCCGACATACATCAGGACGCCCACATGGCCACCGAAGTCAAAGTTCCAGTCCTTCCCGAATCCGTCTCCGACGCCA
>DMID01000241.1:0-2598 GCA_003449195.1 Lysobacteraceae bacterium
CGCGCCATCGTCTCGCGCGGCGCTTCGCGCATCACCCGCGGCACCACCGGCGTCAGCAGGCCCAGCACCACGCCGGCGAGCGTGGGGTGCGCGCCCGTCATCAGGAAGCCCAGCCACACCACTGCACCGGGGAACACGTAGGCAAATGCCGCGCCGATGCCCAGCGACTGCATGCCCAGCACCATTAACACACCCAGCCCGACCACGAGAAAGCCGGACCAATCCAGCCCGCCGGAATAGAACACCGCGATGATCAGCACCGCGATCACGTCGTCGATCACCGCCAGCGTCAACAGGAACATGCGCACGCTGCCCGGCAGCGAACGCCCCAGCAAGGCCAGCACGCCGACCGCGAAAGCGATGTCGGTGGCGGTGGGCACCGCCCAGCCGTGGTGGCGCGCAGGATCGGCATTGAAGCCCACGTAGATCAACGCCGGCACGGCCACCCCGCCGACCGCGGCGACCATCGGCAACAGGGCCTGGCGCAGGTTGCTCAACGAACCGGCATGGATTTCCTGGCGGATCTCCAGCCCGACGACGAGGAAGAACACCGTCATCAGGCCATCGTTGATCCAGAAATGCAGCGAGTGCACGTCGATGAACCCGCCGAGCCCCAGCGTAACCGGCCATTCCCACAAGGCGTGGTAATCGTGCGCGCCGGGCGAATTGGCCCATGCCAGCGCCAGCGTCGCGGCCAGCAGCAGCACGATGCCGCTGGAGGCCTCGACATGGAGGAAGCGCTCGATCGCGGCGAAGGCCTTTTCGGTCAAGGCCTGGGCGCGGGGCAAAGGGCGCGGGGAAGGGGCGGTTCTCATCGGCACTGCATCTCCGCGCGGCGGCCCGACCTGCGCATCGTCCTGCCAACCGCACGATGCGGCCGACACCCTGCCGCCAATTGTAGCGGTCATGCGCAATGTGCTGCCGTTAGACATGCGCGGCAGCCCATTGCGCTTCGCCCGCGCATGTTCGCCGTTTCGCCCCAGCCCGGCTCGGCTCGGGGCTATCGGCAACGCCGGGCGGATCGTCACCGTTGCTGCACTATTCCGTCATCGATCGGTCATCGATCGCCCGGAGCATGGAAGGCCATAGCAGGGACGACGGGCGGAGGCAGGATCAGCCTCCAATCTTCCAGACCCCGTGCCGACAGCGGCGCGGGGTTTTCCATTTGCCGAGCCGAGCGCGGCTCAGCGCATGGCGGCCACGGCCTGCCGCATCGCCGCGATGGTGGCCGCATAAGCTTGCCGCGTGCGCGGCTCGCGGAAGATCGCCGAGCCGGCGACGAAGGCATCCGCGCCGGCGGCGGCAATCTGGCCGATGTTGTCGGCCTTCACGCCACCGTCCACTTCCAGCCGGATCGGCTTGCCGGTCTTGTCGATCATCGCCCGCAGCGCGCGCAGCTTGTCCAGCGTGGACGGGATGAAGCTCTGCCCGCCGAAGCCGGGGTTGACCGACATCAGCATCACCAGATCGACATCCTCCAGCACCCAGTCCAGCAGCTCCAGCGGCGAAGCCGGGTTGAGCACCAGCCCCGGGCTGCAACCGTGCGAACGGATCAGCTGAATGGTGCGGTGGACGTGGCGGCTGGCCTCGGGATGGAAGCTGATCGTCGTGGCGCCGGCCTCGGCGAAGTCCGGCACCAGCCGGTCCACCGGCTCGACCATCAGGTGCACGTCGATCGGCGCGGTGACGCCATGCTTGCGCAGCGCCTGGCAGACCATCGGGCCGATGGTCAGGTTGGGCACGTAATGGTTGTCCATCACGTCGAAGTGCACCCAGTCGGCACCGGCGGCGAGGACGTTGTCGACCTCTTCGCCGAGGCGGGCGAAATCGGCCGAAAGGATGGACGGGGCGATGATGCAGTCGTGGGGGGCGGGCATGAGGGTTCAGTCCTTGCGTTTGCGCAGGTGCTTGATGCGGTCGTAGGCGGCGTTGATGCGGCGCGCCTGTTTTTCGGCCTGCGCGCGCGCCTCGGGCGTGGCGTCGACCAGTTTGTCGGGGTGGCATTGCGATATCAGCCGGCGCCAGGCCAGATCGACCTCGGCATCGCTGGCGGCGCGGGTCAGGCCGAGCTCGCGCCACGGGTCCGCGCGCATCGTGCCGCCCAGCCAGCCCATGTCGAAGGCGTGCCCGATCAACAAGCCCACCAGCGCCCCGAGCGGGCGCCGGGTCAGCAGCCAGCCGGCGGTGAAACCGATCAGTTTTCCGTACCAACGATGCATGGGGCCGGAGGCGGCTGCAGGGCCGTACATTCTAAGCCAGACGGCCCCGGCACCAGGTGGCGCACGCGGGCGCGCGCGGACGTACACTAGGCGGCCCGCTGTGATCGGCGGGCCATCCGGCCCGGTGGCAGCGTCTTTGCGAACTGGAGTGCCTGTGTCGACCACGCTGTTGCGTCCGTACCTTCTGGAAGCGGATCTCCCCGGCCTGCCGTTGCGTCACCGTGGCAAGGTCCGCGACGTTTTCGATATCCCCCGCGAGCGGCTGCCCGAAGGCACGCCGCCGGGCGACTACCTGCTGATGGTGGCCACCGACCGGCTTTCCGCCTTCGACGTGGTGCTGCCCGACCCGATCCCCGGCAAGGGCGAGATGCTGTGCCAG
>DMID01000241.1:2686-4067 GCA_003449195.1 Lysobacteraceae bacterium
AAGCTCAAGCCGGTGCCGGTGGAAGCCATAGCCCGCGGATACCTCATCGGCAGCGGCTGGAAGGACTACCAGCGCACCGGCAAGGTCGGCGGCATCGTCCTGCCCGACGGCCTGCAGCAGGCCGAGAAGCTGGCCGAGCCGATCTTCACCCCGTCCACCAAGGCGGCGGTGGGCGACCACGACGAGAACATCGACTTCGACGCGATGGTGCGGCTGGTCGGCGCCGAGCTGGCCGAGCGCGTGCGCGACGCCACCCTGCGCATCTACCGCTTCGCCGCCGACTACGCGGCACAGCGCGGCATCCTGCTGGCCGATACCAAGTTCGAGTTCGGCACCGATGCCAATGGCCGGCTGTACATCATGGACGAGATGCTCACGCCCGACTCCTCGCGCTACTGGCCGGCCGACGAATACCAAGTGGGCATCAGCCCGCCGAGCTACGACAAGCAGTTCGTGCGCGACTACCTGGAAACCTTGGACTGGGGCAAGACCGCACCCGGCCCGAAGCTGCCGGCCGAGGTGATCGAACGCACCCGCGCCAAGTACGCCGAAGCCCTGCACAAGCTGGCCGGCATTTCGGTCGACTGAACCCGCACCTGGCCGGCGCGGCACCTCGCGGTGCCGGCCCCGGTGCGCATACAACACCGTGCCGCGCACGCACCTGGGAGGGATGCATGAACGCCACCACGCAACGCCGCGTCGACGCGCTGTTCGCCAGCTACTCGGGCGACCACCGCAACCCGGTCAACCAGCGCATCCACGTGATCGCGGTGCCGCTGATCCTGTGGACCGTGATCGCGCTGCTCTGGTGCATCCCTGCCGGCGCCAGCTGGTTCCGCAGCGGCATCTGGGCCGCGCTGGCCATGTTCGCCACATGGAGCTGGTACAACCGGCTCTCGCGCCCGCTCGGCTACGGCATGCTGGCGTTCTTCTTTTTTTCCGCCTGCCTGTGCCGCCTGCTGGAACAGCGCATCGGCCTGGGCGGACTGCTGGTGCTGGCGCTGGGTCTGTTCGCCGCAGCCTGGGTGGCGCAGTTCGTCGGCCATGCGATCGAAGGCCGGCGGCCGAGTTTCCTCACCGACCTGACCTATCTGCTGGTCGGGCCGCTGTGGGTACTGGCCAAGGCCTACCGCGCGCTCGGCTGGCGCACCTGAGCGCATGCGGCGCGTGCGGCGTGCGCGGCGTCACGGAACCGCGCATCGACCGCTGACGGTCACGCCGGTGTCACCGGCGGATGACACGGTTCGGCCGGGCCACGCCCGCCGACTCCCATGCATCCGCACAAGACCGCCCTCGCCCGCGACACCCTGCAATCGCACCGCGCACCGCTGGACCTGCGCCAGCGGCGGCTGCTGATTCTGGCCGACGGCCAGCGCGACAT
>DMID01000086.1:0-271 GCA_003449195.1 Lysobacteraceae bacterium
GATGCCGGCAGGGCCCGCGCATGGCCGACGAACAACTGCAGCCGCCGCTCGCGCCGTTTCAGGGTTTCGCGCGCCAGCAATGCAGTGCCGGCCGGCTTGAACAGCGCCGAGGCGCCATAGAACAAGGCCGAATTGCGCGCGCGGATGCGCACCGGCAACACCGGCGCGCCACTGGCGCGGGCGAAGCGGATGAAACCGCGCCGCCATTGCCCGTCGCGCACGCCTTTCAGACCCAGCCGCGACACCTCGCCGGCCGGGAACACGATCACGC
>DMID01000086.1:475-6645 GCA_003449195.1 Lysobacteraceae bacterium
AACCTGCCCCACCGCATCGAGCAGCGCCAGGGCATCCACCGCCCCGGACGGATGGTTGGCGACGATCAGCAGCCGCCCGGTCGGCGGTATCCGCGCCAACGCCTCCGCCTCGACCCGATGCCGCACCTGCAGATGGTCCAATGCGGCGCGGACGAAGCCGAAGCCGCGCAAGTGCGCGCTGGCGGCCAGGAACTGCTCGGCCGCGTCCAGCCCGGACCAGCGTCCCAGCAGACGCAGCAGCGGCGCCGCCACGGCCGCACGCGGCCCCGTGAACCACTGCGGCCAACCTTCACGGATGCGGCGTTCAAGTCGAGTCATCGCCCTGTCTCCTGCGGTTTCCCCGCGACAGGCTGGCGGCGGCACCGGTCACGCCGATGACAAGGCCGGGTCGGCACGATGACAGCAACGGCCGCAGCCGGCTTAATCCCGCTGCAACCCCGGCGGGGCCAGAATGCACGCACCGCCGCGCGCGTGTATCATGCGCGCCCATCTTTCTATCCGCATTGAGGGATATAAGCCCGATGTCCAGCTTCCTGTTCACGTCCGAATCGGTGTCCGAAGGCCATCCGGACAAGATCGCCGACCAGATATCCGATGCCGTCCTCGACGCCATCCTGGCCCAGGACAAGCGCGCGCGCGTAGCCTGCGAAACGCTGGTCAAGACCGGTGTGGCGATCGTCGCCGGCGAGATCACCACGTCCGCCTGGATCGACCTGGAAGCGCTGACCCGCAAGGTGATCCTGGACATCGGCTACAACTCCTCCGACGTCGGTTTCGACGGCGCCACCTGCGGCGTGCTGAACCTGATCGGCAAGCAGTCGCCGGACATCAACCAGGGCGTGGACCGCAAGAAGCCCGAGGAACAGGGCGCCGGCGACCAGGGCCTGATGTTCGGCTATGCCACCAACGAGACCAGCTCGTACATGCCGGCGGCGATCCACCTGTCGCACCGTCTGGTGGAGCAGCAGGCCAAGGTCCGCAAGAAGAAGAACTCGCCGCTGTCCTGGCTGCGCCCGGACGCCAAGAGCCAGGTCACCCTGCGCTACGACAACGATGCGGCCACCGCCATCGAGGCGGTGGTGCTGTCCACCCAGCACGACCCGAGCGTGAAGCAGAGGGACCTGATCGAGGCCGTGCGCGAGGAAATCCTCAAGCCGGTGCTGCCGGAGAAGTGGCTGCACAAGGGCACCAAGTTCCACATCAACCCGACCGGCAAGTTCGTGATCGGCGGGCCGGTGGGCGACTGCGGCCTGACCGGCCGCAAGATCATCGTCGACACCTACGGCGGCTGGGCCCGCCACGGCGGCGGCGCGTTCTCGGGCAAAGACCCGTCCAAGGTGGACCGTTCTGCCGCCTATGCCGCACGCTACGTCGCCAAGAACGTGGTGGCCGCCGGCCTGGCCGACCGTTGCGAAGTGCAGGTGTCCTACGCCATCGGCGTGGCCGAGCCGACTTCGATCTCGGTCACCACCTTCGGCACCGGCAAGATCCCGGACGAGCAGATCGAAAAGCTGATCCGTCGTCACTTCGACCTGCGCCCGTACGGCATCATCAAGATGCTCGACCTGATCCACCCGATGTACCAGCCGACCGCCAGCTACGGCCACTTCGGCCGCAAGCCCAAGGAATTCACCTACGTCGACGCCGACGGCAAGACCGTCACCGCCACCGCGTTCTCGTGGGAGAAGACCGACAAGGCCGAGGCGTTGCGCGCCGATGCCAAGCTGAAGTAAGCACCGCCGCGAAGCGATGCGCGCACGGGCCGCCTTCGGGCGGCCCGTCGCGTTTGCACCGTTACCATGTGCGGACGGATTCGCACGAGGAGCTTGCATGAAGATCGCGGTGATGGGCGCAGGAGCGGTGGGCTGCTATTACGGCGCGCGGCTGTTCCAGGCCGGGCACGAGGTGGTGCTGATCGGCCGCGATGCCCTGGTCGATGCCGTGCGCACGCACGGATTGCACCTGCAGATGGACGGGTTCGACGGTTTCCTGCCGCTGCAGGCTTCGCGCCATGCCGAGGCCGTGCGCGGTGCGGACGTGGTGCTGTTCTGCGTGAAATCCGGCGACACCGAAGCCGCCGGTCGGGAGATCGACCCCTTTCTCGCCGCCGGCTGCACGGTATTGAGCCTGCAAAACGGCGTGGACAACGCCGAGCGCCTGTCCGCCGTGCTGACCGGCCAGCCGGCGCTGCCGGCCGTGGTCTATGTCGCGGCGGAAATGGCCGGCGCCGGCCACGTGCGCCATCACGGGCGCGGTGAACTGGTGATCGGCCCCTCGCCGGCCAGCCAGTCCCTGGCCGAAGCCTTCACCGACGCCGGCGTGCCGACCCGCGTGTCGGCGCACGTGGCCGATGCGTTGTGGACCAAGCTCGTCATCAACTGCGCGTACAACGCGTTGTCCGCCCTCACCCAGCTTCCCTACGGCGAACTGGTGCGCGGCGAAGGCATCCCCGCCGCGATGCGCGATGTGGTGGCCGAGTGCCAAGCCGTGGCAACGGCTTGCGGCATTGCCCTGCCCGCGTCGATTTGGGACGAGGTGTTGGCCATTTCCCGCAGCATGGCCGGCCAGCGCTCGTCCACCGCGCAGGACGTGGCGCGCGGCAAACCCAGCGAGATCGACTACATCAACGGCCACATCGTCCGCACCGGCGAGGCCCTGGGCATTCCCGTCCCCGCCAACCGCCTGCTGCATGCGCTGGTGAAACTGCGCGACCGCAACCGCGCCTGAGACACCCCGCCCGTCCGCGCTGGCGCACGCGCACGCGGCTCGGTTAGCCTGAAGCATCCAACGAACGTGCCACGCCGATGCCCGCCTTCACCCCCCACCAGTTGTCGATGACCGTGCTGATGACGCCGGAGATGGCCAATTTCTCCGGCAAGGTGCACGGCGGTTCCGTGCTGCGCCTGCTCGACCAGGTGGCCTATGCCTGCGCCAGCCGCTATGCCGGCACCTACGTGGTCACCCTGTCGGTGGACCAGGTGATGTTCCGCGAGCCGATCAACGTCGGCGAGCTGGTCACCTTCCTGGCATCGGTCAACTACACCGGCACCTCGTCGATGGAAATCGGCATCAAGGTGGTGGCCGAAGACATCCGCAAGCAGACCGTGCGCCATGCCAACAGCTGCTTCTTCACGATGGTGGCCGTGGACGACGACGGCAAACCCACGCCGGTGCCGGTGTTCGAGCCGCAATCGTCCGACGAGCGCCGCCGCCACGCCGCCGCCGGCATCCGCCGCCAGTTGCGGCGCGAGATGGAACAGCGCCAGCTCGAACTGCTGTCCTCGTCGCTGGCCGTGCCGCGCATCAATCCGTGAGGCCAGCGGCGGGCTTCAGCCGCCGTTCTCCGATGCCATCTGCTCGTGCAGGATGCGCCGGATCTCGAGGATGGCCTCGGGCTTTTCCTGCACGCTGTGCCAGGACTCGATCACCTTTTCCGACTCCGCGCCGTCCATGTGCGCGCTGCGATACGGCACCACGCCGTCGCTGGAGTCGGCCAGCGGCAGCTCGTCGTCCTTGCCGACGATGACGTGGTAGCGCACCCGCGGCGAGATCGGCAGGTCTGCCGTGGCGCGGATGAACGGGTCGCTGTCGCGCAGGTTGTCGATGGCGGTGGGCACTTTCACCTTGTCGCCTTCCACGCCGGCATCGCCGCCGCCGGCCAGGTCCTGCAGCACGTCGCCGAACCCCTCCAGCAGGGTCAAGGGCAGGCGCACGAGCTTGCCGATCAGGCGGCCGAGCCGGCTTTCGGCCATCGGCGTGCCGCGCTGGGGGGCGGCCAGGAAAATGGCCCGATCCACCTGCGGCAAGGGCTCGAAATGCAGCAGCGGGCCGAGTTTCTCGCGCACGCGGCGTGCCCGTTCCGGGCTGAGGTCGCGGTTGGCCATCACCTTGTTCCACACCTGTTCGCCGGATGAGGACAGCAACAGGCGGCCGATCACCCCGCCCATGCTGTGGCCGACCAGCACCATGTGCCGCGAGGCCGGTGCCGTGCCCGAGGGGTCGAAGCGTGCCAGCGTCTGCTCGACCAGCGTGGCGATCCTGGCGCGGTTGATAGGGATGGGGGCATTGGTCGGGTAATAGACCTGCCAGATCTGGTAATGCTCGCGCAGCGATTCGTCGCCCATGATCTCGTTGGCCAGGTTCACCCAGGCCTCCGGGCTGCTGGCCAGGCCGTGCAGCATCAGCAGGATGCGGCGGTTGGGGTCGAACGGCTGCATCAGGTAAAGATGCGGCCGGTCGATGCCGCGCTGCAGGCCGAGCATCGACCGGATCGACTGCGCGGCAAAACCCGACTCGGCAAGCCACAGGCCGTATGGCGCGGTGAAGTTGCCCGCCAGCGGCACGCGCTGCCGGTGCAGGCTCACCGCCATCTGCCGATAAGGGTCGTAGGGCATGACCCGCACGGTGTGGCCCTGCTCCACCGCCTGCAGCGAATCGCCTTCGAACTTCAGCAGCAACGTCACCGGCGCATACGGCATTTCACTGAAATCCGGCGCGTCGCGGCTGGCCGCTTCGGCCTCGGCGAAGTCGAGCTTGAGTTTCGCCAGACCACTGGGGTCGCCCACCGCCAGCGGCGATACCTTGGCCACGAACTCGGCACCGAAACCATCGCGCCGATACACGCTGCGCACGCCGACGAAGTGCAGCGCATCGGCCGCCACCAGCGACTCGGGCTGGTGGGCATCGCCGGGCAGGCGGAACCCGCCCATGTCCACGCCCAGCGTCCAGTCGCCGACCACCAGCGTATTTGCCGACTCGCCCACCGCCAACGCCGCGTGCCAGCGCTGGAACAGGGTGCCGCCCACCTGGCCGACGGCGTAGTTGTAGTAATCGCGCACCTGCGTCTGCCGGTTCTCGAAGGCACGCTCGCCCGGCGTGCGCGCCGTGTAGAACAGATAGGCGTAGGCACTGCGCGCGGCATGCAGCCAGGCATCCAGCGACACGGACGGATTCGACCTGGCCGCGGCCTGTGCCTGCGCCACCCACAGTTCGGACTCGGCCGACAGGCGCCGTTCGCCATCCAGCTCGGAGATGGCATCGAGTTGCTTGACGCAGGCCGGGATGTCCTGCCGGCAGGTCTTTTCCTCCAGCCCGGCCACGCCCAGCGTTTCACGCCCGCTCTGGCTGAGCGCGCCGGTGCTGAGCACGTCGCCGCGGGTGACCGCGATGTAGTCGGCCGAGCCGCGCGACTTAACCGTGACCATCGCGCAGCCGGACAGCAGCATGAACGCCAGCAGGCTTGTGCCCAGGCGAAACATGCCGGCGCGAACCTTGCCGGCACCGGGCCTGCAGAAATCAGCGGGCATGCGGGGAATCCGGAAGTTCGCCGGGCATGCCGGCGCGGATGCGGGTGGAGAAATCGGCGGCATCGCCCGCCGCGCGTGCACGCGCGGTGACGTGGCCCGCACGCCGCAGCTGCGCAAACGTGTATCCGGGCAACAAGGCGTGCTGGTCATAGGCGTACTCGGCGAAATAGCCGGACAACAGCAGACGCCAGTCCAGCGGCAGCCCCGGGTCGATCCTGCGCGCCAGCTCGAACACCACCGTGGTGCAGTTGCTGGTCAGCGTGTTGTAGAAACGCGGCGCACGGTCCAGCACCTGCGCACGCTGCACGTAACCGAGGAACAGCTCGCGCAGCTTGTCGCGCGGGATAGCCAGCCGGTACAGGTACATGTCCTCGCCGCGTGCGTTGGTGCGCACGCGCAGGATGTCGCGCTCGTCGGCGGCCACCAACGTTTCCTCGAACTTGCGGAAGAAACCGCCCAGCGCCGAGAACGATTCGCCGCGCTCCTTGCGGATCTCCAGCGAGAACACCACCCGCGAACCGTCGTCGAAACCGAACGAAACCAGCGTGTGGGCGATGGCCGGGCCCATCCAGTAGGACAGCGCGAGATCGGCGCTGGCAAGGTGATCCAGGTCGTATTCGCGGGTGTCCCAGCGCACGGTGTAATCCGTGTCGCTGCGCCAGTCGAAATCGCGCACGTCGTGCAGGATCACGCGGTTGCCCTGCACCTCCGGATGCAGGCGGCGGGCCACGTCGTCGGCCCAGTCGCGGTCCTGTCGCGGCGGCATCGACCAGTACGCCAGCTGCATGCCCAGCAACACCAGCCCCCATGCGGGCAACGGCCAACGCGGCCCGTGCCGGCGCCAGACCCGCCATGCCGCCGCCA
>DMID01000103.1:0-2368 GCA_003449195.1 Lysobacteraceae bacterium
GGGTGGTGCTGGAAAGCGAAGCGGTGCGGCGCTTATGCCAGCGGACCGATGTTGCGATCCCGGATGCGCTTCAGGAGCTGGTGCGCTTCTGGATCGATTCGCCGGCCCTGGCGGAGGGCAGTGACGTCGCGCCCTGGGATGAAGCTTTTCATATGACGCTGGTGAGCGCCGCCGGGAACCCGGAAATGGCGCGGGTACACCGCGAAGTGACCGAGAAAATTCGCATCGTGCGGCGCCTCGATTTCACCCAGGCACCGCGCGTGGCGGCAACCTACGCCGAGCATAGCGCCATCTTGCTCGCCATTATCCACCGCGACGTAGAGGAGGCGTGTGACCAACTGACCGCGCATATCGCACAAAGCCAGAAAGAGGTTCGCAAAATTACGCTTCATATGCTGCACCAGGCGCGGCAGGAGAAGTGTCGTTAATCCTAATCACACAGCACATTTTTTGGGAGTCATCGTTATGCAACGACGTACCTTGTTAAAAGCCTTTGCCCTCTGCGCATCTGTGTCAGCGATGGGCGTGACCTTCAGCGTTCAGGCTGCGGATACCATCAAAGTGGGGATTATGCACTCGCTGTCCGGCACGATGGCGATCTCCAGCGATTGCGTGCCCGCGTGCATCACGCCGCGATGGGCCAGCAGGAACCCGCCCTTGCGCCCGTCCAGCGTGCCCTCGACGCGCTCGATGGCGACATAGGCCGCCGACCCGGGCACGCCGCCCATGCCGGTCAGCATCTGCCCGTGCGCATCGGCCGCCAGACCACCGAGATAATGCTTGTCCAGACGCATGCGCCCCATCGCGGGGTCCGGCGCGGCGTCCGGGTCCTGCATCGGCTGCAGCGACACCGTGAACGTGCCCGTGGCCTGTTTCATCGTCGGCATCTCCCTGGCGGCGGCACCGGCCGCCGTCGTGATGGCAAGTACACCCGCCGGCAACACGCTCGTCAGCAGGCGGCACGCGGCGGAAAATCCCTTCGACTTCGGCAAACGCGGCATCGGCCACCCGGCGGACGAGGACTCGGTGTTCCGATCATGGCACGGAGCCGGCGCGCCGGCTGCGCTATCGTGACGGCCCGCCTCCGACGACGCCCCCCGCATGCCTGCCTTCGACCTGACCCCGCCCGATGCCACGCAACTGGCCACGCTGATCGAAGGCCTCGATGGCGAGGAACGCCGCGTGCTGCTGCAACACGGCACCGAGGCGCCATTCTGCGGCGTGTTCCTCGACAACCACCGCCAGGGCGTCTACTGCTGCCGGCTGTGCGGCCTGCCCTTGTTCCGATCGAACGCCAAGTTCGACTCCGGCACCGGCTGGCCCAGCTTTTTCGCCCCGGTGGAGGAAACCCACGTGCGCCGCATCCGCGACACCAGCCACGGCATGGTCCGCACCGAAATCGTCTGCGCGCGCTGCGGCAGCCATCTCGGCCACGTGTTCCCGGATGGCCCGCCGCCGACCTTCGAGCGCCACTGCCTGAACTCGGTGTCGCTGGCCTTCGTCGATGCCGGCCACGCATTGCCCAATCCGCTGCATCGCGGCGGCGCCGAGGCCCTGCCGGCTGGATGACGAACGCAGCAATTCGTGCACGGAAGCGCCAGCGGCTAACATGACGCCCCCATTCGACAGAACACCGGCATACCGTCATGTCCCGCAACTCCAAGGCCAAGCGCGACCAGCGCAAGAAGCAGCACCCCCGTCGCCCGTTCGCCCGCCTCGGCCGCACGCCGGACGTGCAGAACCACGCCGTGCTGCAGGCCGAGGACGGCCGCGTGGTTGCCGCGATCGGCCTGCAGGGCGAGGAATGGCTGCTGGCCATCGGCGGCCAGACCATGGGCAATGCCGACAACCCGGTGCCGATGCTGGCCATGCTCAAGCATCTGGCCAACCTGCAGGAGAAGGACGGCAACCACGTCAGCCTGAACTACTCCGAACAGCTGCAGGCGATGATCGACGACCTCGCCCGCGACGAAGGCAAGACCGCCGACGAATACCTGGAGCAGCTGGTGGCCGAATTCGAGGCCGGCGGCGAAGACATCGACGCGGACGATGCCGCGGAAGTGGAAGCCGCCATCGAGGCCGTCACCGATGCGGCACAGGCCGATGAACAGGCGCCCGCCGCCGCGCCGGCCGACGACGCCAAGCCTTCGGCCTGAACGCCCCCCCGGGCGCCGCGTCTTGCCTGCGGCGCTCCTCCCGAAACCCACGGAACACGACAGATGAGCAACACGCCCCCCGACCGCCTTGCGGTCGATCCCCGCAGCCCCTTCCATGACAACGCCATCCTTTCGCGCGGCGTCGGTGTGCGTTTCAACGGCGTCGAGCGCAGCGACGTGGAGGAATACTCGGTCAGCGAAGGCTGGATCCG
>DMID01000103.1:2505-7125 GCA_003449195.1 Lysobacteraceae bacterium
CCGGCAAGGCCCGCGACCGCCGCGGCAACCCGATGACGCTCAAGCTGCGCGGCGCCGTCGAGGTGTGGTTCCTCAACATCGGCGCCACGCCGGAAGCCTGAGTTTCCGGCGGCCCGGCCAACCGCGCCGGGCCGCGTCTGCGCGGTTTCAACGCCCCACGCGGGCCTGCAGGTGCGCCGGGTAGCGGTCGCCGGCAATGGGAGTAGCGTCCAGTGCCGTCGCAATGGCCGCAAGATCGGCGTCATCCAACACCACCTCGGTGGCGCCGAGGTTTTCCTCCAGCCGATGCAACTTGGTGGTGCCCGGGATCGGCACGATCCACGGCCGCTGCGCCAGCAGCCAGGCGATGGCGATCTGCGCGCGGGTCGCGCCCTTGCCGGCGGCAATCCCGCCCAACACCGCGACCAGCGCCGTGTTGGCCTTGCGATTTTCTTCCGAGAAGCGCGGCACCACGTTGCGGAAGTCGCTCTTGTCGAAGGCGGTGCCGGCGTCGATGGCACCGGTCAGGAACCCCTTGCCAAGCGGACTGAACGGCACGAAGCCGATGCCCAGCTCCTCCAGCAGCGGCAGGATTTCCCGCTCCGGCTCGCGCCACCACAACGAATACTCGCTCTGCAGCGCCGCCACCGGTTGCACCGCATGCGCGCGGCGGATCGACTCGACCCCGGCCTCGGACAGGCCGAAATGCCCGACCTTGCCCTCGGCAATCAGCTCCCTGACGGTGCCGGCCACGTCCTCCATCGGCACGGCCGGGTCGACGCGGTGCTGGTAGAACAGGTCGATGCGATCGGTGCGCAGGCGCCGGAGCGAAGCCTCGGCGACTGCGCGAATGTTTTCCGGGCGGCTGTCCACGCCCTTGCCCACCTCGCCTCCAGGGAAACCGAACTTGGTGGCGATCACCACCTCGTCGCGCATCGGTGCCAACGCCTGCCCGAGCAGTTCCTCGTTGGCGAACGGGCCATAGGCTTCGGCGGTGTCGAAGAAAGTGACGCCGCGCTCGAACGCGGCGCGGATCAGCGCGATGCCGGCGGCCATGTCGACTGCCGGGCCGTAGCCGTAACTCAGGCCCATGCAACCCAGCCCGATGGCCGACACCCGCAGACCGCTGCGCCCCAATGTTCTCGTTTGCATGTGCTCGCTCCTGACGGGAAACCCGGCGCGCCGCAAAACGACGCGGCGGGCGATGCGGGGCAGTCTAGGCAGCCACGGAGCTGCGATTAAGCCGGCATGAGAGCATCCGGCAATGAGCCTGGCTCATCAATCACGAAGTCCGCGCCGGCCGGATGCGAAGCACGCCCGTCAGGACGCTGCCGGATCATGACGCAAGGCATCGATCACCACCCGCAGCGCGCGCGAGGATTGCCGTCGACTGGGGTAGTAGGCGTAATAACCTGCGAACGGCTCGCACCAATCCTCCAGCACGCGCTGCAGGCGGCCGGCGGCCACCGCTTCGACCACCATGTCCTCGGGCAGATAGGCCACCCCGCCGCCGGCCAGCGCAGCACACAAAATCTGCGCGCTGCCGTTGAAGGTCCATTGCCCGTCCACGCGCAGCCGCACGGCCTGCCCGTCGCGGTCGAACTCCCAGGGCAGCAAGCCACCGTGGGTGGGCAGGCGCAGGCCGATGCAGTTGTGCGCGGCCAGCTCGCCCGGCACCGCGGGCACGCCCTGCCGCTGGAAATAATCCGGCACTGCCACCACCGCCATGCGCTGCGGCGGGCTGATCGGCACCGCGATCATGTCGCGCGCCACCTGTTCGCCCAGGCGGATGCCGATGTCATAACGCTGGGCCACGATGTCGGCCAACCCGTAATCCACCGTCAGCTCGACTTTCAGGTCCGGGTAGGCCGGCAGCACCGGCGCCAGCTTGGGCCAGACATGGGCATCGGCGGCATGGCCGGCGGCGGTGATGCGCACGGTACCGGCGGGCGTGTCGCGGAATTCGCCGATGGCCGCCAATTCGGCATCGATCTCCTCCAGCCGCGGGGCCAGCGCCTCGTACAGGTGCTGGCCGGCTTCGGTCATCGACACGCTGCGGGTGGTGCGGGTGAGCAGGCGGATGCCCAGCCGCGCCTCCAGCCCGCGCACGGCGTGGCTGAGCGCCGATTGCGACACCCCCAGCTGCGCGGCGGCACGGGTGAAGCTGCCCTCACGGGCCACGGTGACGAAGACCAGCAGATCGTTGAGGTTCTCGCGGGGCATGGACATGGCGGACTCGAAGACGGCCCCATCATGGACACGACGGCAGACTGCGGCAATTGCCGGACGGCCCGATTGATGAATACCGCTCATGGGCCCATGCACCCGCCACCGACTAGTCCAGCCACTGCCGCCGGCCTACCGTGGACGCACATTCCCGAGAAATTCCGCCATGGATCTGCCTGTCTCCATCTTGTCCGCATCGATGGCCACGGGGGCCGTTGCCGAACCCGCCACCGTCGTGGTCACGCCGGTCGGGAGCCAAGCATCGGCGACCGGCCCGGCCGACTGGTTCACCGGCCGGGTGCGCATCGACGCGCCCTTCCAGACCTGCCCGCCGGCTCGCAACGGCGGCGCCACGGTCACCTTCGAGCCCGGTGCATGCACGGCCTGGCACACCCATCCGCTCGGCCAGACCCTGATCGTGGTCGCCGGCGCGGGCTGGGTACAGGCGTGGGGCGAGCCGGCCCATGCCATCGGCCCGGGCGACACCGTCTGGATCCCGCCGGGCGTGAAGCATTGGCATGGTGCCCGTGCCGACGTGGCGATGAGCCACATCGCCATCGCCGAATCGGTGGATGGCTCGCCGGTGACATGGATGGAACACGTGGCCGAAATGCAATACCCAAGACACTGAAATCAATTGCAGGAGAACCCCATGAACAACGACGCCATCGCAGGCAAGGTCGTGGTCATCACCGGCGCCAGCAGCGGCCTGGGCGAAGCCACCGCGCGCATGCTCGGCAAACTGGGCGCGGCGGTCGTGCTCGGTGCCCGGCGTGTCGAACGCATCCAGTCCATCGCGGCCGACATCGTGGCCGGCGGCGGCCAAGCGCTGGCCGTGCCGACCGACGTCACCGACCCGGCGCAGGTACAGGCATTGGTGGATGCCGCCGTGCAGGCCTTCGGCCGGGTCGACGTGCTGATCAACAACGCCGGCCTGATGCCGCAGGCTCCGCTGGAGCGGCGCACGCTGACCGACTGGGACCGCACCATCGACGTCAACATCAAGGGCGTTCTGTACGGCATCGCCGCCGTGCTGCCGCAGATGCAGCGCCAACGCGGCGGCCAGATCGTCAACGTTTCCTCGGTGGCCGGCCACAAGGTGCGCGCGGGCGGCGCGGTGTACTCGGCCACCAAGCACGCGGTGCGGGTGATCTCCGAGGGCCTGCGCCAGGAAGTGAAGCCCTGGAACATCCGCACCACGGTGATCTCGCCCGGCGCGGTGGAAAGCGAACTGCCCGACAGCTCCACCGAGGCGGACGTGCGCGAGGCAATGCGTGCGTTCTATGCCGAAAATGCCATACCGGCCGATGCCTTCGCCCGCGCGGTGGTGTACGCGATGAGCCAGCCGGAGGACGTGGACGTCAACGAGATCCTGTTCCGCCCCACCCGGCAGGAATACTGAGCCGCGCGGTCCTCTTCGCCGGGACCGCGTTGCCTGGCAACCGCCGTGTTCCGGGCGGGGTGCCCGCAGGCGCCCCGCCCGACCTCATTCCAGCGTGATCGAGCGATCTCGAACGGGGGTGACCCCCCGTTGAAATCATTCCACCGTGACGCTCTTGGCCAGATTGCGCGGCTTGTCCACGTCGGTGCCGCGTGCCAGCGCGGTGTGATAGGCCAGCAACTGCACCGGGATGGCATGCACCACCGGCGACAACAGCCCGGCATGGCGCGGTGTGCGGATCACGTGCACGCCCTCGGACGCGCTGAAATTGCTGTCCTGGTCGGCAAACACGAACAGCTCGCCGCCGCGCGCGCGCACTTCCTGCATGTTGGATTTCACCTTCTCCAGCAGGCTGTCGTTGGGCGCGATCACCACCACCGGCATCGCCGCGTCCACCAGCGCCAGCGGGCCGTGCTTGAGCTCGCCGGCAGGGTAACCCTCGGCATGGATGTAGGAGATTTCCTTGAGCTTGAGCGCGCCTTCCAGCGCAATCGGGTAATGCAGCCCGCGGCCGAGGAACAGCGCATTGGGCTTGCCGGCGAATTTCTCCGCCCACGCCGCGATCTGCGGCTCCAGGTTCAACGCATGCTGCACGCTGCCGGGCAGGAAGCGCAGCTGCTCCATGCACTCGGCCTCGCGCGCGGGCGGCAACTTGCCGCCGATGTGCGCCAGCACGCAGGCCAGCTGGAACAGCGCCACCAGCTGGGTGGTGAAGGCCTTGGTCGAGGCCACGCCGATCTCGGCGCCGGCGCGGGTGTACAGCACCAGCCGGCTGGCGCGCGGGATGGCGCTTTCGGGCACGTTGCAGATCGACAGCGTGCGCGCCTGGCCCAGCGACTTGGCGTGCTTGAGCGCTTCCATCGTGTCCAGGGTCTCGCCGGACTGGGAAATGGTGACGACCAACTGGTCGGGATTCGCATAGGCGCTGCGATAGCGGTATTCGCTGGCGATCTCCACGCTGCACGGCAGGCCGG
>DMID01000077.1 GCA_003449195.1 Lysobacteraceae bacterium
TCAACCTGCAGGGCGATGAGCCCTTCGCGCCGGCGGCCGGCATCCGTGCGGTGGCGCAGGCACTGGCCGGCAGCGATGCGCAGATGGCCACGCTGGCCACCGCCATCGACACGGCCGACGAATTGTTCGACCCCAACGTGGTCAAGCTGGTGCGCAGCGAGGCCGGGTTGGCGCTGTATTTCAGCCGCGCACCGATCCCGTGGCACCGAGACGGTTTTGCCCGCACGCGCGATGCCTTGCCAGACAGTGGCGCGTGGTGGCGGCACATCGGCATCTATGCTTACCGCGCCGGGTTCCTGCGCCGTTTCGCGTCGATGCCGCAGGGGCAGCTGGAGCGGATCGAGTCGCTGGAACAGCTGCGCGCGCTGGAGGCCGGCTTCGGCATTGCGGTGGCCACCACGCCGGAGGCCTTCCCGCCCGGCATCGACACGCCCGAGGATCTCGCACGGGCAGAGGCTTATTTGGCCGGCCTGACGGCATGAAGCTGCTGGTGGTCTGTCTGGGCAACATCTGCCGCTCGCCAATGGGCGAGGGCGCCCTGCGCGCACGCCTCGACGCCTCGCATTGGGCGGGCCAGGTGACAGTGGATTCGGCCGGTATCGGTGGCTGGCACGCGGGCGAGCCGCCGGACAAGCGTGCCATCGCCTGCGCACGCGGCCATGGCGTGGACATTGCCGGCTTGCGTGCGCGCCAGTTGTGCGCGGCCGACTTCGCCGATTTCGACTGGTTGCTGTGTGCCGATGCGGACAACCTGCGCGACGTGCGGGCGATGGCGCCCCGTGGACGTGTGCACAAGACGGCATTGCTGCTTGACTGGGCGGCCGGCCACGATGGCGGTGCGCAGGTGCCGGACCCGTATTACGGCGGGCCGGAGGATTTCGAGCACGCATGGGCGCTGGTCGATGCGGCGGCATTGCAGACCGTCGCCCGCCTGGACGGGCTGCAAGGTCACGCTGACGGTTGAGGTTGTGCGCGCGTTGCAGGGTGGTCGATGGCCCGGATGCTAGGCTGGGCAGTCCCATGAATTCACGCGGCGGGATACGGCCGCGCGACCGGATCAACCGATGAGCGAGCCTGCAGAAACCGCATTCGACGGCAAGGCGTTTGCCGCGCAACTGAGCACCGCGCCCGGCGTGTACCGCATGTACGCGGCGGATGGCGGCGTGCTGTATGTCGGCAAGGCCAAGGCCCTGCGCAACCGCGTGTCCAGCTATTTCAATGCCACGCCCAAGAGCGCGCGCATCATGGTGATGCTGTCGCAGGTGGCGCGGATGGAAGTCACCGTCACGCGGACCGAGGCCGAAGCGCTGCTGCTGGAGAACCAGCTGATCAAATCGCTGGCGCCGCGCTACAACGTGATGCTGCGCGACGACAAGAGTTACCCCTACGTGCTGCTGACGCAGGAGACCTGGCCGCGCATCGCGTTCCATCGCGGCCCGCGCGCGATTCCCGGGCGTTACTTCGGCCCGTATCCGGGCGTGACCGCCGTGCGCGAAACGCTGAACCTGATGCACAAGCTGTTCCAACTGCGCAGCTGCGAGGACAGCGTGTTCCGCAACCGTTCGCGGCCCTGCCTGCAATACCAGATCGGCCGCTGCAGCGCGCCCTGCGTCGGCCGGGTGGCGCGCGAGGATTACGATGAATCGGTGCGCCGCGCGTCGCTGTTCCTGTCCGGGCGCAGCGACGAGCTGGCCGGCGAGCTGTCCTCGGCGATGGGGCAGGCCAGCGAACGGCTCGATTTCGAGCAGGCCGCCCGCCTGCGCGACCTGCTTGCCGCCGTGCGCAGCGTGCAGTCGCGCCAGTACGTGGATGGGCAGGCGGCCGACATGGACGTGCTGGCCTGCGCGATGCGCGGCGTCAGTGCCTGCGTGCTGCTGCTGGCGTTCCGCGACGGGCGCAACCTGGGCACGCGCGCGTTTTTTCCGAAGACCAACGGCGAAGAGGCCGCCGACGAGGTGCTCTCGGCCTTCGTCTCGCAGTACTACGCCGAGCAGACGCCGCCGGCCGAGATCGTGCTCGACCGCGAGATCCCCGATGCGGCGATGCTGGCCGAGGCACTCAGTGCGGAGCAGGGCCGCAAGGTGGTGTTGAAGTGGAACGTGCGCGGCGAGCGTGCCGGCTATGTCGATCTGGCCCGGCGCAACGCCGATTTCGCGCTGGTCACCGAATTGACCAGCCGCGATGCGCAGCAGGCGCGCAGCGAATCGATGCGCGAACTGTTCGGCCTGTCCGAGCCGGTCAAGCGGGTGGAGTGCTTCGACATCAGCCACACCATGGGCGAGGCGACGGTGGCCTCGTGCGTGGTGTTCGATGCGGCCGGGCCGGTGCGCAGCCTGTACCGGCGCTTCAACATCGCCGGCATCACCCCGGGCGACGATTACGCTGCGATGCATCAGGCGCTGGAACGCCGTTTCCGGCGTGCGGTGGAACACCCGGAATCGAAAGAATGGGCGGTGCCCGACGTGCTGCTGATCGACGGCGGCGCCGGACAGCTCGCGCAGGCGCGGGCAGTGCTCGACGATCTGGGCGTGCAGGGCGTGATGCTGGTCGGCGTGGCCAAGGGCGAGGAGCGCCGTGCCGGTCACGAGGCGTTGGTGATGCCCGATGGCAGCGAATTGCGCCCGGGCGCCGGTTCGGCGGCCTTGCAGTTCGTCCAGCAGGTGCGCGACGAAGCGCACCGTTTCGCGATCACCGGCCACCGTGGCCGACGCGCCAAGACGCGCGCGACCAGTCGGCTGGAAGACATCGAGGGCATCGGCCCGCGCCGACGTGCGAGCCTGCTCAAGCATTTCGGCGGATTGACCGGATTGAAGGCGGCCGGCGAAGAGGAAATCGCCCGCGTCGAAGGCATCAATGCCGCGCTGGCCTCGCGAATCTACGCTAACCTGCACGGGTTGCCGGTGCCGGATCCGGCAGGCGAATGATCGACGCATGAAGCTGACTCTTCCCACCTGGCTCACGCTGCTGCGGATCGTGATGATCCCGGTGCTGGTGCTGGTGTTCTACCTTCCCTACAAGTGGACCAATTTCGGCGCCGCCGCCGTTTTCGGCCTGGCCGCCGTGACCGATTGGCTGGATGGCTGGATCGCCCGCCGTTATGCGTTGACGTCGGCCTTCGGTGCCTTTCTCGATCCGGTGGCCGACAAGCTGATGGTGGCGGTGGCCTTGTTCCTGATCGTGCAGGCCCACCCGACGCCGTGGATGGCCTGCTGGGCCTCGGTCATCGTCGGCCGCGAGATCGCGGTATCGGCCTTGCGCGAATGGATGGCCGAGATCGGCCAGCGTGCCAAGGTGAAGGTGGCGATGATCGGCAAGATCAAGACCACCGTGCAGATGATCGCGCTGCTGTGCCTGCTGTACTCGGTGACCCCCGGCTATACCCGTACCGGCGAAATCTGGCTGGGCGTGCCGCTGTTCCACCTCGGCGACTGGCTGCTGGCGATTGCCGCATTGCTGACGCTGTGGTCCGGCCTGCAGTACCTGCACGCCGCATGGCCGGCCCTGCGCGAGGACGAGCGCAATGCGGTGGGCCAGCGTCGCGAAAAGGATGTGGCGAAGGTGCTGAAAAACAGTTGACAACATCCGGTTTGCCGCTAGAATTTGCGGCTCCCAAGCGGGAATAGCTCAGTTGGTAGNNTCGAGCCTCGTTTCCCGCTCCAGGTTTTCGGTGACGCCCTCGGGCATTCTGCCGAGAGTCCGAGGGAGTCGCCGATACTGCATGGCGCAAGGCCTGATGGCAGAGTGGTCATGCACCGGATTGCAAATCCGTTTACGCCGGTTCGATTCCGACTCAGGCCTCCAGCAGTATTCGGCAACAGCAGTACCCAGAAAATGCGGGAATAGCTCAGTTGGTAGAGCGCAACCTTGCCAAGGTTGAGGTCGCGAGTTCGAGCCTCGTTTCCCGCTCCAAGTTGCATCGGCAAAGCCCCGGTATCCGGGGCTTTGTCGTATCCGGATGCGGCTTTTCCGGCAAGGCGCTATGGCAGAATGACGTGCTTGAGCGGATACGTCGCCCCATGGCCCGGATGGCGAAACTGGTAGACGCATCGGACTTAAAATCCGCCGGCCGCGAGGCCATGCCGGTTCGATTCCGGCTCCGGGCACCAGAGTTTCCTGACGCACGCTGGCGGCGCGTGCCGACTTGCTGCTGTCGTCAGGGCGCGGCAGGCTCTGCTCATCAGGGGAAGCCAAGGAGAGTCGGGGATGACGATCAAGGTCTATCTGGTGGACGACCATGCGCTGGTCCGCGAAGGATTGAAAATGATCCTGCGCGGCGAAGTCGACATCGAAGTCGTGGGGGAATCCGACAACGGCGAGACCGCCTTGCCCGGCATTCGCAGGTTGCGGCCGGACGTGGTGCTGTGCGATCTGCGCCTGCCCGGCATCAGCGGGCTGGAAGTCACCGAGCGTCTGGTGAAAGGCGATTACGGCACGCGGGTCATCATCGTGTCGGTTCTCGAGGATGGGCCCTTGCCCAAGCGCTTGATCGAAGCCGGCGCTTCCGGATACATCGGCAAGGCCTGCGACGGTGCCGAGCTGCTGCGCGCCGTGCGGTCGGTGGCACAAGGGCGGCGTTATCTGGGCAGCAGCATCGCGCAGAACATGGCGTTGTCGCACATGGATGGCGCGGCTTCTCCATTCGACCTGCTGACGCCGCGGGAACTTGAAGTGGCGATGTTGCTGGTGCGCGGCCTGCGCCAGGAAGAGATCGCGCGCCGTCTCAGCCTCAGTGCCAAGACGGTGAACACGCACAAGAGCCGGCTGTTCGAGAAAATCGGCATCCAGGACGGCATGGCGTTGGCTCGGCTGGCCACCCAATACGGGTTGCTGGACGTGGCCGCCGAGGCCTGATGCTTGCCGGAAGCGGCCCGCTGCCGCGACATGTCATGTGCGGGCGGCATGGGCTGCCGAGCTGTCTTGCAGTGAAGCCGGATCTCAGGCGTCGCGGTTGTGCTGGCGCATCACGCGTTGCTTGTCGCGTTGCCAGTCGCGCTCGCGTTCGGTCTCGCGCTTGTCGTGCGACTGCTTGCCCTTGGCCAGCGCGATTTCGAGCTTGACCTTGTTCTTGCTCCAGTACATGGCCGTGGGCACGATGGTGTAGCCATCGCGCTCTACGCGACCGATCAGCTTGTCGATCTCGCGCCGATGCAGCAGCAGCTTGCGGGTGCGTCGGTCATTGGCCACCACGTGGGTCGAGGCCTGGATAAGCGGCGTGATCTGTGCGCCTATCAGGAACAGCTCGCCGTCCTGCACGTAGGCGTAACCATCGGTGAGGTTGGCGCGGCCGGCGCGGATTGCCTTCACCTCCCAGCCTTGCAGTGCGAGGCCTGCCTCGAAACGCTCGACGAGGTGGTATTCGTAGCGCGCACGCTTGTTCAGCGCGATCGTCTTGTCGCCGCTGTTTGCCTTATCCTTGCCGGGTTTCTTGCTCATGCGGGTATTGTCTCCGATTCGGGGCCACTTCGCCCGTCATTGCCACGCAGTCCGGTTTCCCATGCCCGTCATCCGTCGCCAGGCGCTGGTGCGTCATCCAGCCGATTACATGTTCGATCTCGTCAACGACGTGGCTGCGTATCCCCGGCGTTTCGGTTGGTGCGAGCGGGCCGAGGTGATTTCGCAGGACGAAGTGCACATGCTGGCTCGGCTCGATCTGGGCATTGGTGCGATGCATACATGGTTCGCCACGGAAAACCGCCTCAAGCGCCCGGACATGATCGAGATGACGCTGCGCGACGGCCCTTTCAAGCGTCTGGTCGGGCGCTGGGAATTCAAGCCGCTCGACGAGGGCCGGGCATCCAAGGTCTCGCTGAGCATGGAGTTCGAGCCCTCTTCGCGCCTGCTGGGGCCCGTGCTTGCCGTGGGCTTGCAGGGGTTGGCGGACCGGATGGTCGGCGATTTCGTGCGTGCGGCCGATCAGGGGGACGCGTGACCCTGCGCGTGCAGGTGGTGATGGCGTGGCCGCATCGGGTGGCAGCGGCGTGGTGCGAGCTGCCCGAGGGCGCGCGGGTAGGGGATGCCCTGGCAAGTGCCTGCCTGCCGGATCAGGAGAGCGCGTCGGGCGTGGCCGTGTTCGGCGTGTCCGCCGGCATCGATACGCTGCTCCACGACGGCGACCGGGTGGAGCTGCTGCGGCCGCTGCTGGCGGATCCGAAGGAGTCGCGCCGCCGGCGTGCGGAAGCGGCGCGGCGCTGAGGCCGCGCCAAGGAGTTACTGGCCGCCTTTCTTCTTTTTGTCCTTGGCCAGATTCGGCCCGAACTGACGAATGCTGGACTTTGCCAGTGCCTCGTCCTGCTCGGGGAAATAATCGCCTTCCCAGCGCGTCAGCGCATCGCCGTCGAAGTACAGCGTCAGGTTCTTGATCTCGGTGTGGCCGAGGCGGTCGGTGCGCTGGGTGGAGGTGTAGTCCCAGCGCTGGGCGTGGAACGGGTCCTCGATCGACGGCGTGCCGAGCATGGCGGCTACCTGGCGCTTGGTCTGCCCGGCCTGGAGCTGATCCACCGCGGTCTTTTCGAGCAAATTGCCCTGATAGATCGGTTGCTTGTAGACGATGCCGCAGGCGGAGGCCAGCAGGGCGATGGGGACGATCAGCAGGAGTTTGCGCATCGGGTCGGTAGTCGCGGCGTGCATGAGGAAAATCGGGGCGATGATACACTCCCGGCCTCGCCGCAACCCAACCCCAGGCAGCGAGCGCTAAACAGCTTATGAATGGAGCCGGGATGGAATCGCACGACCTGCGCAAGGTGGGCCTGAAAGTGACGCATCCGCGCATGCGGATCCTCGAACTGCTGGAACAGCAGAGCAACAGCGGCCATCACATGACTGCCGAGGACATCTACCGGCAGTTGCTGGATGGTGGCGACGAGATCGGCCTGGCCACGGTGTACCGGGTGCTGACCCAGTTCGAGGCGGCCGGGTTGGTGCTCAAGCACAACTTCGAAGGCGGCCAGGCCGTGTACGAGCTGGACCGCGGCGGCCACCACGACCACATGGTGGACGTGGACACCGGCAAGATCATCGAATTCGAAAGCGCCGAGATCGAGGCGCTGCAGCAGAAGATCGCCGCCCAGCACGGTTACGTGCTCGAGGAGCACTCGCTCGTGCTGTACGTGCGCAAGAAGCGCAAGTGATCCGCCTGCCGGCCCGCGCATCGCGGAGCCGGCCCAGCGGCCTCAATCCTTCGCCGCGGCGAGCAATTGTCGCGCGGCTGCGCGGGCTTCCTCGCTGACGTCCACGCCGCCGAGCATGCGCGCCAGTTCTTCGGTGCGGCCCGCGGCGTCGAGTTTTTCCACTTCGCTGCGGGTCACGCCTTCCACCGGTGCCTTGCTGACCCGGTA
>DMID01000209.1 GCA_003449195.1 Lysobacteraceae bacterium
GATGGCGGATGGCGGATGGCGGCACAGCATCGCCGGCCCATGCAATCCGCACGTCGCCCGGCGCCCGCTGCAACCACGTGCGCCGAGCGAAGCGCGCCAAACAGGGCCTGCGCCGGCAGCAACCTCAGCAGCGCGTCCGGCGTCCGAGCAGATAATCGCGCAGGACCAGCGCATCGTTGTGACGCTCGTCGCGGGCAGCATGGACGAGGGTGAGCGTCCCCTCCTTCGCGTACGCATGCAATTGCCCGACGACGACGGGGTTGGCGTCCAGTTCGGCCCGGTAGCGCTCGACGAAACCGGCCCAGCGCTCGGGCCGATGGTCGAACCACTCGCGCAACGCCGTGCTCGGCGCCACATCCTTCAGCCATTCCCCCGCCAAGTGCTCGTGGGAAATGCCGCGTGGCCACAACCGGTCCACCAGCACGCGCCGGCCGTCTTCGCCGGACACCGGCTCATAGACGCGCTTGATGCGAATGTCCGGCGATGTCGCCACGATGACCTCCCGGCTGAACGGCGCGTGCAGGTTTCTCCCGGTGCCTTGTATATCATGGAACGCATCATACGCACGTGACCGCGCATGCCATGCAACGACGCCAGTTCCTGAAGAAGGCCGGCACCGCCTTCGCCGCCCTCGGCCTGCCCGCGCTGCCGCTGCAACTGCTGGCCACGGACAAGGCCGTCAGCCTGCGCCGGCTGGGCCGGCCGCAGCCGTTCGACTACGCCTGGCTCAAGGGGCGCGCCCGTGCGCTGGCCGAAGCCCCGTACCAGTCGCACAAGCGCACGCTGCCGGCGCCGGTGGAAGCGCTGGACTGGGACCAGTACCAGTCCATCCGCTACCGCCAGGACCACGCGCTGTGGACCGACGTGCCGGGCAAGTACCAGGCCAAGTTCTTCCACCTCGGCCTGTACTTCCACACGCCGGTACAGATGTACGACGTGGTGGATGGGCGGGCGCAGGAGCTGGCCTACGATCCGGCCGCGTTCGACCACGGCCGCAACGGCCTTGACCACGCCCGCCTGCCGAAGGACCTCGGCTTTGCCGGTTTCCGCCTGAACACCCGTGCCGACACCGACCGCGACTTCGCCGCCTTCCTCGGCGCCAGCTATTTCCGCGCGGTGGGCAAGGAAGGCCAGTACGGCCAGTCCGCGCGCGGGCTGGCGATCGACACCGGCACCGGCGGCCCGGAGGAATTCCCGGATTTCATCGCGTGGTACCTGGAACAGCCTGCGGCCGATTCGGACACGGTGGTGCTGTACGGCCTGCTCGATTCGCCCAGCGTGGCCGGCGCCTACCGCTTCGCGATCACGCCGGGCGAGCCGCTGCTGATGGACATCGACAGCGCGCTGTACCCGCGCAAGGCCATCGAGCGGCTCGGCATCGCCCCGTGCACCAGCATGTACCAGTACGGCGAAAACGACCGGCGCATGGCATGGGACTGGCGGCCGGAAATCCACGACACCGACGGGCTGTCCATCTGCACCGGCGGCGGCGAATGGCTGTGGCGGCCGCTGCTCAACCCGCGCCAGCTGCGCTTCAACATGTTCGTGGACGACAGCCCGCGCGGCTTCGGCCTGCTGCAGCGCGACCGCAACTTCGACCACTACCAGGACGACGGCGTGTTCTACGAGAAACGCCCGTGCCTGTGGGTGGAACCGAAATCCGGCTGGGGCAAGGGCTCGGTGCAGTTGGTCGAAATCCCGACCGTGGACGAGACCTTCGACAACGTGGTCGCGTTCTGGAACCCGGCCGACAAGCCGCAACCCGGGCAGGAGCTGCTGTACGGCTACCGCCTGTACTGGGGCTCGCAACCGCCGGCCTCCACGCCGCTGGCCCGCTGCGTGGACAGCTTCACCGGGCTGGGCGGGGTGATCGGCAAGAAGCGCGCGCATTTCTCGTGGCGCTTCGCGGTGGATTTCGCCGGCGGCGAGCTGGCCGCGCTGATCGACAAGGCCGAGGTCGAAGCCGTGGTGCAGGTCAGCCGCGGCCAGACCGAGATCGTCAGCGCACGTCCGCTGCGCGAGATCCGCGGCTACCGCGCGATGTTCGACGTGGTGCCGCCGGACGAAACCACGCAACAGATCGACATCCGCCTGTTCCTGCGCAGCGGCGGCCGAGCGCTCACCGAGACTTGGCTGTACCAGTGGAACCCGCCGCCGCCGGCCGAGCGCACCTTGTATTGACCCGCGCTTGCCGGCCGGAAGTGCGCCTTTCCGCGCGGCCCTTCCTGCAAGGGCGCGACTGCGCCGAGCTGCCGCACGAAAGAAACTCGGCCGTCATTGCGCGGCACGAGCGCGGTCAGCACCGGTGCAGACGCCTGGCTTCCGCATCACCGCCTGATCGGCCCATCGCCCGACCGCGAGCCGCGGCAAGGGCTCGCCCCTTCCAGGCGCAACTTCGCGCAACCGCCGCTCAGGATCGGATCGGATCGGATCGGCGGCAGCGGTAGCGGTAGCGGTAGCGGTAGCGGTAGACGAGACTCGCCGATGGCGATGGCGATGGCGCGGCAAATTCTCCGTCATCCGGCTGCACCGAATGCGCGCTCGACACGCACGCTTGGCGCTCAATGCAGTGGCAGCGTTTCCTGCAAAGGCTCGATGCTGCCTTCGCCGCGCATGATCTTCTTGAACTCGGCCCGGCTCACCGACACGTAGCGCTCGTTGCCGCCGATCTCCACCTGCGGCCCGTCCTGCACCGCGCGGCCCTGCGCATCCACGCGCACGGTCATCGTCGCCTTGCTGCCGCTGTGGCAGATGGTCTTGATCTCCTGCATGTCGTCGGCCCAGGCCAGCAAGTACTGGCTGCCCTCGAACAGCTCGCCCCTGAAGTCCGTGCGCAGCCCGTAGCACAGCACCGGGATGCGCAGCGCATCGACCACCTCGCTCAACTGCCAGACCTGCGCACGGGTCAGGAACTGCGCCTCGTCCACCAGCACGCAATCGAGCTTGCCGGCCACGGCAATGTCGCGTTCCACCAGCTGCTGCAAGTCGGTGTCGCGGTCGAAGCCCACGCCTTCGGCGCGCAGACCGATCCGCGAAGCCACCACGCCGCTGCCGGCGCGGTGGTCGAGTTTCGGCGTCAGGATCAGCGTGCGCATGCCGCGCTCGCGATAGTTGTGCGCCGACTGCAGCAACGTGGTGGTCTTCCCGGCGTTCATCGCCGAGTAGTAGAAATAGAGCTTAGCCATGGGCGGGATTCTAGCGATCCAGTCGCCAGACTCCCGCCTTGGGCATCGGCGGTGTTTGTCAAGCTCGGAAGCCTGCCCTCCCGCCGCTACAATCCTCCGCCCATGTCCGGTCTCAACCCTCCCCAGCGCGCCGCCGTTGCGCATACCGAAGGCCCGCTGCTGGTGCTGGCCGGCGCCGGCAGCGGCAAGACGCACATGCTGGTGGAGAAGATCGCCCACCTGATCGCCAGCGGCCGTTACCCGGCAAAGCGCATCGCGGCGATCACCTTCACCAACAAGTCGGCCAAGGAGATGCGCGAGCGCGCGGCCAAACGCATCCGCGGCGATGCCGCGGCCGAGCTGACCGTGTGCACCTTCCATGCGCTCGGGCTGAAGTTCCTGCAGATCGAGCACGCTGCTGCCGGGCTCAAGCGCGGGTTTTCGATCTTCGACGCCGACGATGCGAACGCGCAGATCAAGGACCTGATGCACGGTGCCAAGCCCGACGTGGTGGACGACATCCGCAACCTCGTCTCGCGCGCGAAGAACGCCGGCCTGTCGCCCGAACAGGCGATGGCCGCGGCGCGCAGCAACCGCGAGAAGGAGGCCGCCGGCGTGTACGAGCGCTACCAGCTGCGGCTGGCCACGTTCAACGCGGTGGACTTCGACGACCTGATCCGGCTGCCGGTGCAGATCCTCGAGGAAAACCCGGACATCGTGGCCGCCTGGCGCGAGCGCATCGGCTACCTGCTGGTGGACGAGTGCCAGGACACCAACGATGCCCAGTACCGCCTGCTGAAGATGCTGGCCGGTCCGCGCGGCAACTTCACCTGCGTGGGCGACGACGACCAGAGCATCTACGCCTGGCGCGGCGCCAACCCGGAAAACCTGTCGCAGATGGCGCGCGACTATCCGGCGCTGGAAGTCATCAAGCTCGAACAGAACTACCGCTGCTCCAACCGCGTGCTGCGCGCAGCCAACACCTTGATCGCCAACAACCCGCACGAACACCTGAAGACGCTGTGGAGCGAAGCCGCCGACGGCGAGCGCATCCGCGTGTGGGAATGCCGCGACAGCGAGCACGAGGCGGAAAAGGTGGCCGCCGAGATTTCTTTCACCGCTGCCGGCAAGCAGGCGCCGTGGAGCGATTTCTGCATCCTGTTCCGCGGCAATTTCCAGTCGCGCCCGCTGGAAAAGGCCTTGCAGCTGCTGCGCATCCCCTACCACCTCACCGGCGGCACCGCCTTCCTCGAACGGCAGGAAGTGAAGGACACGCTGTCCTGGCTGCGGGTGATCGCCAACCCGGACGATGACGCGGCCTTCCTGCGCGCGGTGCAGGCGCCCAAGCGCGAGGTCGGCGCCACTTCGCTGGCGCGGCTGGCTGAAATGGCTTCG
>DMID01000076.1:0-3653 GCA_003449195.1 Lysobacteraceae bacterium
CCGGCCCGGACGTGGCCTACCCACGCCACCATGCCGCCTTGCGCGACCGCGTCGCGGCCGGCGGTGCCGTCGTCAGCGAACACCCGCCGGGCACACCGCCGCACCGCAGCCATTTCCCCAGTCGCAACCGGATCATCGCCGGCCTGTCGCTGGGCACGCTGGTGGTGGAGGCCGCGGAACGTTCCGGCGCCCTGATCACCGCCCGGCTGAGCGGAGAAGCCGGGCGCGAAACCTTCGCCATCCCCGGCTCGATCCACAATCCCGTGGCCCGCGGCTGCCATCGCCTGATCCGCGACGGCGCGCAACTGGTCCAATCGCCCGACGACGTCCTCGAAGCCCTGTTGCCGGGGATTACGCACCTGGCCGAAGCGCCGCCCTCAGCCTTCACGCCGGCTGCCGGCACCCCGGCAATGCCGGCTCCCCCGGCCGATCCGGACTACCAGATGTTGTGGGACGCCCTCGGTTTCGATCCCATGCCTATGGATCGGCTGGTCGAGCGCACCGGATTGACGGCTGCCGCCCTGTCCTCCATGCTGCTGCTCATGGAGTTGGACGGGAAGGTCGCCGTGCAGCACGGCCGATATGCCCGCAAGGCCATCCCCGGCTGAGTGCCGGCAAGCCGCCGGGTTGAAATCGGGCCTCCCCGCAACCACTCCTGTCCGCCGGGTACCCACCCCACAGCGCCGACGGCGCAGGCCGAGGGACATGAAAGAAAGCATCCTGGACGTACTGCTCTACCTCTTCGAACACTATTTCAGCGAAGACACCGATCCGCTGCACGATCGCGACTCGCTGCAGGGCAACCTGCTCCAGGCCGGCTTCAGCCCCGCCGAGATCAGCAAGGCCTTCGACTGGCTCGACGCGCTGGCCGAACAGCGCCCGGCGGCCTCCGCGCCCCGGGCCAACGGGCCGGTGCGCGTGTTCCACGGCCCGGAACTGGACAAGCTCGACATCGAATGCCGCGGCTTCCTGCTGTTCCTCGAACAGCACGGCGTGCTCGATGCCGACCAGCGCGAGCTGGTGCTCGACCGGGCGATGGCACTGGATCAGGACGAGCTGGACCTGGACGACCTCAAGTGGGTGGTGCTTATGGTGCTGTTCAACCAGCCCGGTGCCGAGGCGGCCTATGCGTGGATGGAGACGCAGATGTTTGCCGACGAACCAGAACCTGTGCACTGAACCTGCGCGAATGGATGCCGGAGCTTGCATCCGGTCCTGTGGCCCGGCCAGGCCTTTGCCTTGATCGACCACCTGCGCGACAGGTCTCTTGAAGATCATTCACGTGGGCCACATGGACACACAACACCCGATATAGACACCGCGCCACCAAGGTTCTTGCATCGGCCTCATGCCGGTATTGCGATCATGGCAAGCGCCCCTTCCGGCCGGGCCATGCACGCAGGTTCATGCGGCTTTTCCGTCACTTGGCGATGCAAGAATTACGATGCCCGCCTGTGGCCGCCGCTTGACAGCCGCCCGGCCGGCATGATTCCACTATAAAAAGCAGCACGCCCGGGGACCGCTCCCCGGGCGTCTCCGTCTGGATGGCCGGCAGCCCCGACCCAAGACGGAATCCCCCCATTTCCCTCCGGCCTGCCGGACCCGCGCAAGAACGCCATCGCCATGCCCAAGCACCTGCTCATCGTCGAATCCCCGGCCAAGGCCAAGACGATCAACAAATACCTCGGCAAGGATTTCACCGTGCTGGCCAGCTACGGCCATGTACGCGATCTGGTGCCGAAAGAGGGAGCGGTGGATCCCGAGCACGGCTTCGCGATGCGTTACGACCTGATCGAGAAGAACGAAAAACACGTCAACGAGATCGCCCGCGCCGCCAAGGCTGCCGACGACATCTATCTGGCCACCGACCCGGACCGCGAAGGCGAGGCGATCAGCTGGCACATCGCGGAAATCCTGAAAGAGCGCGATCTGCTGAAGAACAAGCCGCTGCAGCGCGTGGTGTTCACCGAAATCACCCCGCGCGCGATCAAGGAAGCAATGACCCGGCCGCGTGCCATCGCCGGCGATCTGGTCGATGCGCAGCAGGCCCGCCGCGCGCTCGACTACCTGGTGGGCTTCAACCTGTCGCCGGTGCTGTGGCGCAAGGTCCAGCGCGGGCTGTCGGCCGGGCGCGTGCAGAGCCCGGCGCTGCGCATGATCGTCGAGCGCGAGGAAGAGATCGAAGCCTTCGTCGCGCAGGAATACTGGACGCTGGCCGCCGACTGCGCCCACCCCGCCCAGCACTTCGCCGCCAAGCTGGTCAAGCTGGACGGCAAGAAAGTCGAGCAATTCACCATCACCGATGGCGACACTGCCGAGGCTGCGCGCCTGCGCATCCAGCAGGCCGCGCACGGCACGCTGCACGTCACCGACGTGGCCAGCAAGGAGCGCAAGCGCCGGCCCGCGCCGCCGTTCACCACCTCCACGCTGCAGCAGGAAGCCGCACGCAAGCTGGGCTTCACCACCCGCAAGACCATGCAGGTGGCGCAGAAGCTGTACGAAGGCGTGGCGCTGGGCGAGGAAGGCACCGTCGGCCTGATCAGCTACATGCGTACCGACTCGGTGAACCTGTCGCAGGAAGCCGTGGCCGAGATCCGCGACGTGATCGCGCGCGATTACGGCACCGCCTCGCTGCCCGACCAGCCCAACGTCTACCACACCAAGTCCAAGAACGCGCAGGAAGCGCACGAAGCCGTGCGCCCCACCTCCGCGCTGCGCACGCCGGCGCAGGTGGGCCGCTTCCTGTCCGACGACGAGCGCAGGCTCTACGAGCTGGTCTGGAAGCGCGCCGTGGCCTGCCAGATGATCCCGGCCACGCTCAACACCGTCAGCGTCGAGCTGGCCGCCGGCAGCGAGCACGGCTTCCGCGCCACCGGCACCACCGTGGCCGTGCCCGGCTTCCTGGCCGTGTATGAGGAAGGCAAGGACAGCAAGGGCGCCGACGACGACGACGAAGGCCGCAAGTTGCCGGCCATGAAGCCCGGCGACAGCGTGCCGCTGGAGCGGGTGTCGGCCGACCAGCACTTCACCCAGCCGCCGCCGCGCTTCACCGAAGCCTCGCTGGTCAAGGCACTGGAGGAATACGGCATCGGCCGGCCGTCCACCTACGCCTCGATCATCCAGACCCTGCTGTTCCGCAAGTACGCCGAGATGGAAGGGCGCGCGTTCAGGCCCACCGACGTCGGCCGCGCGGTCAGCAAGTTCCTGTCCAGCCACTTCACCCGCTACGTCGATTACGACTTCACCGCGCGCATGGAAGACGACCTCGATGCGGTCAGCCGCGGCGAGGAAGCCTGGGTGCCACTGATGGAGAAGTTCTGGGGGCCGTTCAAGGAGCTGGTCGAGGACAAGAAGGAATCGCTGGACCGCACCGACGCCGGCAGCGCACGCGTGCTCGGCATCGACCCGGCCAGCGGCAAGGAGATCAGCGCGCGCATCGGCCGCTTCGGCCCGATGGTGCAGATCGGCACGGTCGAGGATGAGCAAAAGCCGAAGTTCGCTTCGTTGCAACCGGGCCAGAGCATCTATTCGATCACCCTCGAGCAGGCGCTGAAGCTGTTCGACATGCCGCGCACGCTGGGCGAAAGCGACGGCCAGCCGGTCAGCGTGGGCATCGGCCGCTTCGGCCCGTTCGCCAAGCGCGGCAGCACCTA
>DMID01000076.1:3768-4527 GCA_003449195.1 Lysobacteraceae bacterium
GCAAGATCCCCAAGGACCGCGACCCGGCCTCGCTGAGCCTGGCTGAAGTGCAGCAGCTGATGGAAGAAACCGGCAAGCCGGCCCGCAAGGGTTTCGGCGCGAAGAAAGCCGCGACCAAGACCGCCGTCAAGAAGGAAGCGGCCGAAAAGAAGCCCGCGGTCAAGAAGGCCCCAGCCAGCAAAGCGGCCGCCAAGAAGGCCGCCGCGAAAAAAGCCGTGAAGAAAACCGTGGCGAAGAAAACCGCGTCCACCTGATTCCACGCAGCCCCCCGCCGGCCAGCCGACACTCACGCCGGCGCCGGCCGATGGCGCGACAATCACGCCTTTCCATGCCGATGCGCCCCTCCCGGGCACTTGCCTGCCGATGTCCGTCACCCCGAACCTGTCCCTGACCGAGGCCGCCGTCGCCCTGCACCGCGGTGGTCTCGTCGCCGCCCCTACCGAAGCCGTCTGGGGCCTGAGCTGCAATCCGCTCGATGAAACCGCCGTTCTGCGCCTGCTCGAAGTCAAGCGCCGGCCCGTCGAGAAAGGCCTGATCGTGGCCGCCGCCTCGCTCGAACAGCTGCACCCGCTGCTCGATCTGGAGGCCGTGCCCGCCGAACGCCTGGCCACCGTCACCGCCCACTGGCCCGGCCCGTTCACCTGGGTACTGCCGGCCAGCGCCGCCACACCGCGCTGGCTCACCGGCAACCATGCCGGCATCGCCGTGCGCGTCACCGCACACCCGCAGATGGCCGCCTTGTGCCAAGCCTTCGGCGGG
>DMID01000234.1:0-783 GCA_003449195.1 Lysobacteraceae bacterium
CGCCGGCGAGCACAGCACGCGGTCGGGCAACAGCGATTGCTCGGCCAGCCAGGCGCCGGCGGCCTCGGCTTCGGCCAGCCCGCGCGGCGACAGCGGGCGGTCGAAATCGGCCTGCCCGGTGGAAGCCTGCTCGGCATGTGCGTGGCGCAGCAGGATCAATTGACGCATGACGGCAACCTCGTGCGGCTCAGGTGTTCTTCTTCAGCCATTTCAGCAGCGGTTCCCAATCGCCCTGGTGGTCGCGCACGCTTGCCGAGTGGTAATCGAACAGGCTGCGGCCCAGCCCGGTCAGCACCACGTAGGCCTGGGTGTCACGCAGCTGGGCCACCAGCGGGTACGGCCAACGGGACAGCATTTCGGCCGCCTGCCGGGTCACGCTGGTCCACGGCTTGCTGCGGTTCAGCACCAGCCCCACCGGCAGCTTGCGCTGGTGGACGCGCGGCACCTTCGCCAGCGCGGTGAGGAAGTCGGAGCTGGCATCGAGGTCCAGCGCGGAAGGCGTCATCGGCACCAGCACGGCGTCGGCCGCCTCCAGATAGGGTTCCAGCGCGTCGGCCCCGGCCCCCGCCGGGGCGTCGATGATCACGCGCTGGGTGTCTTCCGGCAGCGCGTTGCGCCAGGCCTTGCGGCGGGTGGCATCGATCGGCAGCACCGCATGGGCGTGGTCGGCACAGCGTTCGGCCCAGCGGGTGGCCGAACGCTGCGGGTCGGCATCGGCCAATACCACGTGCTTGTCCTGCAACGCGTAGTACGCAGCCAGTTGGGTGGCGATGGTGGTCTTGC
>DMID01000234.1:876-5835 GCA_003449195.1 Lysobacteraceae bacterium
GGTCTTGCCGACGCCGCCCTTGGAACCGGCCACCAGGATCGTCTTCATGCGCGCCTCGCTTCCGGGAAGTGGTAGCGCCGAGGGTACAACGCGGCGCCGTCCGGGCGTGAGACGGGGGCGCCGCCGGGGATTCAGCGAGCCACCGCACCGCCGGCAGCGCCCGGCCCGGTGATCAGCTGACGTTGGCGCGGGCGGGACGGCAACCAGTCCGGCGGCGGCGCAACGGGTGCGCCGTTCCGTCGCAGCACTTCGCGCAAGGCCGGCAATTCGCCTTCGGCCAGCCACCAGCGGGTGTACTCGCCCGGCGACATCGGCCCCCCGGAGGCCGGCAAGGTCAAGGGCATCCCTTTTTCGTATGCCCATGCGACATCGCGCAAGCGCTCGCGCCAAGGCCGGGCTTGCGGGCTGTTTCCGAGCAGCGGAATCAGGCGCGACAACGCCGCAAGGGGAACAATCAACATCGCATCGTCCGCCGCCAGTTTGCCCAGCACGGCCACGCATTCATCGCGGCGTTCCGGGCCGAGGTTGGCCGAGTCGGCCGGACAACGATCCAGCAATGGCTTGAAGGCAGGCATGGCAAGCGCATGGACGACACCCATCGTCATCATCTCGTTTATGTCCTCCGGCGTCGCATCGCGTCCCAGACCCAGCAGGGCGCCCTGCGCCTTGGCCAATGCCCATGGCAACGGTGGAAGCGGCATGCCATCGGTTGACTGCAGCAGCAGGCGTCCGAACTCCGGAAAATGCGAACGGTAAAAAGGAGCCGCCGCCGCTGCCCGCCACTGGGCGTCGGCCATCTTGTCGTCATGGCGTGCGAGGGCATCGTCGAAAGCCAGAAGATGCACCTCTGCATTGTCCGGATCGGCCGAGAGCAACGAGCCCAGCAGATCCTGGCGATTGCACTCGTCCACTTTTCCGCAGGCTTTCATGAGCATGGCCCAATCAACGAGCGCATCCCGCGGCATGGCCCTGCTTGCTTGCAGGTAGAGGTGCCGGGCTTCGGCTGCGGGCCAGACATCGCCATCGGCCGGCCACAATGCAGCGGCGGCGAACAAGTCGCGCGCCTGGCCGCTGGCCGCCAAATTTTCCAGCCATGCGCGTCGTGCCGCCCGATAGTCCCGTTCCCAGGCTTGGCCGAGCGCGGCCAATTCCGGGGCCTGCTCCGTTTCCTCGATCCGCTTCAACCCGGCAGCCTGCCTGTCTGCTCCGCCGCGCGCATCGCCGGCCAATGCGGGCCAAGGCAGCAGGATCAGCAGCAAGGCCATTGCCGACGCGTGAATCACTCCGTTCAAGCGCATGCCGCACCCTTCCCGAGCGGGCATCAGAGGCTGCCCCAATGCCCTCATGCCGCGCCGATGCTCACCCGGCCAGACGCGCTGCCACCCACGTCCATGCCGGCAGCGTGGCCAGCGCGATGACGATGCTGTAACCCACCAGCGCGGCGGCCAGGCGCGGGGCAAGCTGGTGGGAAATGGCCAGCGCGGCGGCAGTGATCATCGTCGGCATCGCAGACTCCAGCACGTTGACCTGGAACATCGGCCCGTGCAGGCCGAAGGCCATCGACAGCGGGATCGCCAAGGCCGGCAACACCAGCAGCTTGAGCACCAAGCCCAGAACCAGCGGCACGCGTTCTTCGGCCTGCAGGCGCAAGCGGATCGACAGGCCCACCGACAGCATCACCAGCGGCAGCATGGTGTCGGCCACCGACTTGAGCGCACCGCCTATCCAGTGCGGCGGGTTTTCCGGCATCACCAGCACGGCGGCGATCAAGGCCCACAACGGCGGGAAACGGCCCATCCGCGCCAGCACCTGCACGGTGGTCGGCGGGGTGCCGCCACTGAAGCGCGCCAACAGGTACAAGCCCAGCGTGGACAGCATCATGAAGGTGCCGAATTGGTCGTGCACCACCGCGTACGGCAAGGCGCCGTCGCCGAGCAGCGCACGCACCATCGGGTAGCCGACGAAGCTGGTGTTGCCGAAGCCCACGCAGATCACCACCACCGCAAAGGTCTCGCGCGAGAACTTAAGCCAGCGCGCGGCCAGCCAGGCAAGCAGCAAAGTGGCGCCCATCAGCAGCCAAGGCGTCAGCGCAAGCCCTGCCAGCGTGGCGTTCATGTGCAGGCGCGGCACGTAGGTCAGCACCGCCGCCGGCAGGCACAGGTACAGCACCACGCGGTTCAGCGTTTCGGCCGCATTGGCCGGCAACACCTCGAAGCGGGCGAACACCATGCCCAGCGCGAGCATGGCGAAGATCAGGGCAAAGGCATCGAGAGCCATCGCGTGGGAACCAGTACGGCGCGGGAGCGTCAGGCTGCCTGCAAGCAGGAGTTCGGGCAAGTCCGCGGGCGTCGGCACCCATCACTTCGGCATTGATGGATTGCTTGACAGAAACTTCGGGGAAATTGACCTGAACGCATTTTGTCGCATTCATTCAGACCATTGCCATTCCCGGCTTCGGAAACCCCACGGCAATTCGGCGTCCTGCGTGCACCACGACCAATCGACCGGGGCACTGCGGCATGCACGCTACAATCGCGCCCGTCCGGCGGGGCTGCCCGTCGTTGCCAGCCGTTACCGCACAGGCCCGCTTGATGACCAGTACCGCCGAACTCACTTCGCCCGCATCCGCCAACACGCCGGGCATCGGCACGCTGGATCTCGATTACACGCTGGACCACAAGTACACCCGCACCGACGGGCGCATCTACCTCAGCGGCGTGCAGGCGCTGGTACGGCTGCCGCTGATGCAGCACCTGCGCGATGCCGCCGCCGGGCTGAACACGGCCGGCTTCGTCAGCGGTTATCGCGGCAGCCCGCTGGGCGGTTTCGACCTGGAACTGTGGCGGGCGCAGAAGCACCTGGCGGCCGCCGGCGTGACGTTCCAGCCGGGCCTGAACGAGGACCTGGCCGCGACGATGGTCTGGGGCACCCAGCAGGTGAACCTGTTCCCCGGCGCCACCGTCGATGGCGTGTACGGCATGTGGTACGGCAAGGGCCCCGGCGTGGACCGCAGCGGCGACGCGTTCAAGCATGCCAACGCCGCCGGCACCTCGCGCTTCGGTGGCGTGCTGGCGCTGGCCGCCGACGACCATGCCTGCCGCAGCTCCACCTTGCCGCACGGCAGCGAGGAGGAATTCGTCAGCGCGATGATGCCGGTGCTCAACCCGTCCGGCGTGCAGGACGTGCTGGACATGGGCCTGCTGGGCTGGGCGATGAGCCGCTACACCGGGCGCTGGGTGGGCTTCAAGACCATCGCCGAGACGGTGGAATCCTCGGCCTCGGTGGACGTGGACCCGTTCGCCCGGAAGATCGTGCTGCCGGAGGATTTCGAGCTGCCCGAAGGCGGCCTCAACATCCGCTGGCCGGACCCGCCGCTGCAGCAGGAGATGCGCCTGCACCGCTACGCGGTGAAGGCCGCGCAGGCCTTCGCCCGCGCCAACGGCATCGACCGCATCGTGCTGGATGCACCGGCTGCGCGGCTGGGCATCGTCACCACCGGCAAGAGCTACCTGGACGTGCTGCAGGCGCTGGAATACCTGGGCTTGGACGAGGCCGCCTGCCGCGACATCGGCATCCGCGTGTACAAGGTCGGCATGACCTGGCCGCTGGAGCCGCAGGGCATCGCCGCGTTCGCGCGCGGGCTGGACGACATCGTGGTGGTGGAGGAGAAGAAGGCCTTCATCGAGTCGCAGATGAAGGAGCAGTTCTTCAACTGGCCGGCGGCCTGGGGCGCGCGGCCGAGCATCGTCGGCAAGTACGACGAGGCCGGCGAGTGGATCCTGCCGTCCACCGGCGAGCTGACTCCGGCCACCATCGCCGGCGTGATCGGCCGGCGCATCCGCAAGTTCTTCAGCACCGAATCCATCGAACAGCGCCTGCGCTGGATGGACGAGAAAGAGGCGGAAATGGCGCTGCCGCGCGCCGACTTCCCGCGCGTGCCGCACTACTGCTCGGGCTGCCCGCACAACACCTCCACCAACGTGCCCGACGGCAGCCGCGCGATGGCCGGCATCGGCTGCCACTACATGGTCACGTGGATGGACCGCCACACCGACACCTTCACCCACATGGGCGCCGAGGGCGTGCCGTGGGCCGGGCAGGCGCCGTACACCACCACGCAACATGTTTTCCAGAATCTGGGCGACGGCACCTATTTCCACAGCGGCACGCTGGCGATCCGGCAATCGGTCGCGGCCGGCGTCAACATCACCTACAAGATCCTCTACAACGACGCAGTGGCGATGACCGGCGGCCAGCCGGTGGAAGGCTCGCCGACCGTGCCCGGCATCGCCCGCCAGATGCGCGCCGAAGGCATCCAGACGATCGTGCTGGTATCCGACGACATCGGCAAATGGCGCGATGCCGCGCATGCGTCGGCCGACCTGTTCCCGAGCGGGGTGGAATTCTTCGACCGGCGCGAACTGGACGACGTGCAGAAACGCCTGCGCGAAGTGAAAGGCGTCTCGATCCTGATCTACGACCAGACCTGCGCCACCGAAAAACGCCGCCGGCGCAAGCGCGGCAAGCTGCCCGACCCGGCCAAGCGCGCGGTGGTCAACTCGCTGGTGTGCGAAGGCTGCGGCGACTGCGGCGAAAAGAGCTTCTGCGTCTCGGTGCTGCCCAGGGAAACCGAATACGGCCGCAAGCGCGAGATCGACCAATCCGCGTGCAACAAGGATTTCTCGTGCGTGGAAGGCTTCTGCCCGAGCTTCGTCACCGTGCACGGCGGCAAGCTGCGCAAGGGCCGTCGCGTGGAGGCAGCCGAGCGGCTGGCCAACCTGCCGGCGCCGGCGTTCCGCAGCGCGCTTGCAGAGCCCTGGAACATCCTGATCACCGGCGTCGGCGGCACCGGCGTGGTCACCATCGGCGCGCTGCTGGGCATGGCCGGGCACCTGGAAGGCAAGGGCGCCACCGTGCTCGACCAGACCGGGCTGGCACAGAAGGGCGGCGCGGTCACCA
>DMID01000234.1:6086-6407 GCA_003449195.1 Lysobacteraceae bacterium
CCCACCCGGACATGCAGTTCCCAGCGGCGGACATCGTGGCCGGCGTGCGCCTGGCCCTCGGCGGGCAGGACCCGCAGCTGCTCGACGCCACGCAGATCGCCACCGCGCTGCTCGGCGACGCCATCGCCACCAACCTGTTCATGCTCGGCCACGCCTGGCAGCAGGGGCTGGTGCCGGTGTCGCTGGAAGCCTTGCTGCGCGCCATCGAACTCAACGGCGCGGCGGTGGAGATGAACAAGACCGCCTTCGCCTGGGGCCGGCTGGCCGCGCTCGACCTGCCTGCCGTGCTCGATGCCGCCGCCATCGTCCGCAACGAGCCCA
>DMID01000098.1:0-423 GCA_003449195.1 Lysobacteraceae bacterium
GGCGTTCGTGCACGAAGGCACCAGCAACCGCGCCCGGACCGGCGTTCAGATACTTGTAGTGGCACCACACCGCGAAATCGGGTGCCACGTCGTGCAGGTTCAACGGCACGTTGCCGACCGAGTGGGCCAGATCGAAACCGATGTTGGCGCCGTGCGTGCGGGCGAGGCGGGTGATCGCGTCGAGGTCGAACACCTGGCCGGTGCGGTATTGCACGCCCGGCCACAGCACCAGCGCCAGCCGCGGGCCGTGTTCGGCGATGGCGCGTTCGATGGCGGCCATCGACACGGTGCCATCGGCTTCGTCCGGTTCGACCTCGATCAGGTCGGTGGCCGGGTCGAAACCGTGGAACCGGATCTGCGACTCCACCGCGTGGCGGTCGGTCGGGAAGGCGCCGGCTTCCATCAGGATGGCCGGGCGCTCGC
>DMID01000098.1:546-12831 GCA_003449195.1 Lysobacteraceae bacterium
TCAGCGTGTTCATCGCCACCACTTCCGACGGCCGCGCGCCGACCACGCGCGCCAGTGGCTCGCGCACCCGCGCGTGGTAGTCCAGCCATTGCGCCGGCTCGGTGAAGTGGCCTTCCACCGCCTGCACGGCCCATTTGTCCAGTGCCTCCTCGACGAAGGCGCGTGCGCCGCGCGGTTGCAGGCCCAGCGAATTGCCGCAGAAATAGGTCTGCTCGCCGTCGCCGTGGCGCGGGATCAGGAACTGCCCGCGCAACGCGGCCAGCGGATCGGCCGCATCCAGCGCCGCGGCTTGCCGCATGGCCTGATCGAACGAGGACATGGGCTCAGCCGGCCGTCGCAGCGGTGTAGCGCGCCGGGGCCGGATGCACTTGGCCGCATTGCGGGCAGGTACGGTGCGCCGGCGAGGCGTAGAAGCGGTCGAACACCGGCGGCAGGTCGGTCTCGATGTCGCGCAGGTGGAAATACTCCTCGTACAGCTTGTGGTTGCAGGACGGGCAGAACCACATCAGCCCGTCCTGCTCGTGCGGCAGGCGCCGGCGCTCGACCACCAGCCCGACCGAGTCGGGCATGCGCTGCGGCGAATGCGGCACCTTCGGCGGCAGCAGGAACATCTCGCCGGCACGGATGGGAATGTCGCGCGGCGCGCCGTCCTCCTGGATGCGCAGCACCATCTCGCCTTCCAGCTGGTAGAACCACTCCGGGCCTTCGTCGTAGTGATAGTCGGTGCGCGCATTCGGCCCGCCGACGATCATGATGATGAAGTCGTCCTGGGCAATGCACTTGTTGCCGACCGGCGGCTTGAGCAGGTGGCGATGCTCGTCGATCCAGCCGAGCAGGTTGATCGGGGCAGGCAGCATGCGGGGGTTCTCCGGGCGCGCTTATTCGTCGCGCTTGCCTGTGAGCGGGATCGAGGCGATGGCCTTGGCGTACGCCGGCTGCAGTTCCTCCGGGCCGGACACGTCCATGTCCAGCTGGCGCACCAGCCCGTCGTGGATGCTGTAGCACCACGCATGCACCGACAACTGCTGGCCGCGCGCCCAGGCATCCTGTACCACGGTGGTCTGACAGATGCTGTGGGCCTGTTCGATGGCGTTGAATTCGCACAGGCGGGCGTGCTGCAGGTGCTCGGTAGGCACCTGCGAGATCAGATGGGCATGCTTCTGCGCCACGTCGCCTACATGGCGCAGCCAGTTGTCGGCCAGACCGACGCGCTGGCCGGTCAGCCCGGCGTACACGCCGCTGCAGCCGTAGTGGCCGACGACCAGGATGTGCTCCACCTTCAGCACGTCCACGGCGAACTGGATCGAGCTGAGCGCGTTGAGGTCGGAGTGGACCACGATGTTGGCCACGTTGCGATGGACGAACACCTCGCCGGGGTCGAGGCCGAGGATCTGGTTGGCCGGCACGCGCGAATCGGAGCAACCGATCCACATGTACTTCGGGGTCTGCTGCAGGGCCAGGCGCTGGAAGAATCCCGGGTCGTGCTTCTCCACGCCCTCGGCCCATTCGCGGTTGTTCTGCAGCAGCAGTTCCAGATCGGTCACGTTGCGGTGCTCCGGGAAAGTTCGGGCAATGATAGCGCCGGCGGGCTGACGGCCCCGTCGTCGTCGCACTCAGATGCAGTGCGTGCGACCGCCATCCACGGCCAGGCTGACGCCGTTGATGTAGCCGGCCGCGGGGCTGGCGAGGAAGGCGATGGCAGCGGCGACTTCGGCCGGGTCGGCAAAGCGTGCGGCCGGCACGTCTTTCAGCATGGCGGCTTCGGCGTTGGCCGGCGTGCCGCCGGTGTCTTCGATGCGGCGCGCGAGAATCTGCTCCAGCCGCTGCGTGCGGGTGTAGCCGGGCAGCACGTTGTTGACGGTGATGCCGTCCGCACCCAGCTCGCGCGACAGGGTCTTGGCCCAGCCGGCGACGGCGGCACGGGTGGCGTTGGACACGCCGAGGTTGGCGATGGGTTCGCGCACCGAAGTGGAAATCACGTTGACGATGCGGCCCCAGCCGGCCGCGCGCATGCCGGGGACGACGGCGCGCGCCAAGGTCTGGCAGGCCAGCAGATGCAGCGAGTAGGCGGCGAGGAAATCCTCCAGCTCCGCATCGATGGCACGTCCGGGCGGCGGGCCGCCGGCATTGTTGACGAGGATGTGGACCGGCCGCGTCGTCGCGAGTGCACCGATGTCGCCGGCCAGTTCCGCATGCCGGGTCAGGTCGGCCTCGATGAAACCGTGGTGCTGGCGCGCATGCGTGCGCGGCAGCGCGGCCACGACTTCGCGCAACACCGTTTCCCGGCGTGCCAGCACGGTGACGTCGGCGCCGAGCAGGGCCAGTTCGTGCGCGGCGGCACGGCCGATGCCTTCGGAAGCGCCGCATACCAGCGCGTGGCGGCCGCTGAGGTTCAGGTCCATGGGATTGGCTCCGGTGTCTTCAGGATGGGCGTCGCGCGAGCCTGTCGCGCATCAGGGCGGCGACGGCCCGCGCGTCGTCGCCGGGTTGGCGTGCCAGAGCGGCAGCGGCGGCTTCCACGGTGGCGGCCGGGTGGTTCTGCCCCAGCTTGAATTTCAGCTCGACCCGTTCGGGCACGAAACGGAAGCCGGTGATGCCGCGCAGCAGACCGTGGTGGCTTTCGCGTTCCGGAGCGTAGGCCCAGTCGCCGCCGGCCAAGGCTTCGTATTTGGCGCCGAGCGCGGCAACCAGCGCGGCCAGCTCGTCGGGGTCTTGCACGAGGGACACGCTGCCGTACAGGTGCGCCACGGCGTAATTCCAGGTGGGCACGCGGCTGCGACGTTCCTCGCCCGGGTACCAGCTGGGCGACACGTAGGCATGCGGGCCGTGGACGATCATCAGGGCCGTGCCGTCGATGTGCCCGGCCTGGGGATTGGGGCGTGCCCAATGGCCGGAAATGACGATGCGTTCGCCATCGCGGGCATACAGGACGGGCAGGTGGCTGGCGAACGGCTCGCCGGCGTGCTGCGTCACCAGCGTGACGAAGGCGTCATGGGCGAACAGCGCATCCAGCGCGCCCAGGTCGGTTTCGGCGAAGGCGCGCGGGATGTACATGCCGGTTTCAGGCACGCTGGCCGAGCGGCTGCACCATGCGCTCGCGCAGTTGCTCGTCGCCGCCGGCCTGCGGCGGGGCGATTTCGGCCAGCGAGAAACCGCGTGCCAGCGCGTCGTCCTCGTCGAGCCCGTCGAAGGAAACGAACTCGGCATCGAACAGCGCCGCCTTGGCGCTGTCCTCGCTGTCATACGCCTGCGTCCGGCCATCGCTGTCGAAGACTTCGGCCGTGCCGCCGTCGAGCACGCGCAGGCGGGCCCAGATCAGCAGCCGGCCGATGCTGGCCAGCCACCACTGGTCGCGGGTGTCGCTCGTCATGCCGGCCTCCTCAGAATTCGGCGCTGCCCGGCGCGCGCGGGTAGGGGATGGCGTCGCGGATGTTGGACAGGCCGCACACGTACACCACCAGCCGCTCGAAGCCCAGGCCGAAACCGGCATGCGGCACCGTGCCGTAACGGCGGAAATCGCGGTACCAGCCGTAGTGCTCGGCGTCCAGGCCGAACTTGGCCATGCGCGCGTCCAGCACGTCCAGCCGCTCCTCGCGCTGGCTGCCGCCGATGATCTCGCCGATGCCCGGGGCCAGCACGTCCATCGCCGCGACGGTCTTGCCGTCGTCGTTGATGCGCATGTAGAAGGCCTTGATGTGCTCGGGGTAGTTGGTCACCACCACCGGGCGACCGACGTGTTCCTCGGTCAGCCAGCGCTCGTGCTCGGTCTGCAGGTCCAGGCCCCATTCGACCGGGAAATCGAACTGCTTGCCGGACTTCTGCAACAAGGCGATGGCATCGGTGTACTCGATGCGCTCGAACGGCGCGTTGATGAAGGCTTCGAGCTTGGCGACGGCGTTCTTGTCCACGCGCTCGGCGATGAAGGCCATGTCGTCGGCACGCTCGTCCAGCACCGCCTTGAACATGTACTTGAGGAACTGCTCGGCCACGCGCGCGTCCTCGGCCAGGTCGGCGAAGGCGATTTCCGGCTCGATCATCCAGAACTCGGCCAGGTGGCGCGTGGTGTTGCTCTTTTCGGCGCGGAAGCTCGGGCCGAAGGTGTAGACCTTGCTCAGCGACAGCGCATAGGCCTCGACGTTGAGCTGGCCGGACACGGTGAGGAAGGTTTCCTTGCCGAAGAAGTCGCGGCTGAAGTCCACCTCGCCCTTGTCGGTGCGCGGCAGGTTGGCCAGGTCCAGCGTGGACACGCGGAACATCTCGCCGGCGCCTTCGGCATCGGAGGTGGTGATGATCGGCGTGGAGATCCACAGGAAGCCGTTCTCGTGGAAGAACCGGTGCGCGGCCTGGGCCAGGCAGTTGCGGATGCGGGTGACCGCGCCGAACAGGTTGGTGCGCGGGCGCAGGTGGGCCACTTCGCGCAGGAACTCCGGCGACATCGGCTTGGGCTGGATGGGGTAGGTCAGCGGGTCTTCGACCCAGCCGACCACTTCCAGCGACTGCGCCTGGATCTCGAAGCTCTGGCCCTGGCCCTGCGAGGCCACCAGCGTGCCGGTGGCAATCACCGCGCAGCCGGCGGTGAGTTTCTTCACCTCGGACTCGTAGTTGGGCAGTTCGGACGAGGCCACCACCTGGATCGGGGCGAAGCACGAACCGTCGCTGACGTTGACGAAGGACAGGCCGGCCTTGGAATCGCGCCGGGTACGCACCCAGCCGCGCACCGTGACCTCGCCGCCGACCGGGAGCTTGCCCGCCAGCGCATGTTCGACACTGACCACCGTCATGACTTGAATCCTCGTCCGTACGACTCGATATGGGCCGTGAAGTGTAACTGCACCCGGCGCCTGCGCGAGCGAGGCAGGCGCTGTCGCGGCAGCAGCACCGCCTTATAATCGGCAAGTCGCAACGGGCAGGTTTGCTGTCCGAACCGAGGAATTCCGCATGGCCGTCACCCTGACCCCCGCCGCGCTGCAGCGCGTCCGCCATTTCATCGACACCACGCCCGGCACGCTGGGGCTGCGTTTCGGCGTGGAGCGCACCGGCTGCTCGGGGTGGGGCCACATGACCGATCTGGCCCGCGAACAGCGCGAGGACGATGCCGTGTTCGAGCAGGACGGGGTGCGTGTCTACGTCGGCGCCGACAGCCTGCCGGTGGTGGACGGCACGGTGATCGATTTCGCCCGCCAGGGCCTGAACCAGACCTTCGTGTTCCACAACCCCAACGCGGTGGCCGAATGTGGCTGCGGCGAGAGTTTCACCACCGACCCGGGCAAGGCCTGAGCCCGCGTCCGCCAATGCTTGCGGGCCATGCCCGCGGCTGCCATAATTCCGCGCTTCCCGTGGCGGCATGCTCCGGGATTTCTTGCCCCACCGCGCCCATCCGGGTTTGACGGGGGGCTGTCCGGCCCCTCGGGCCACATCCGAAAGGCAGATAAAACATGAGTCGTCATTACGAAGTCGTGTTCCTGGTCCACCCGGACCAGAGCGAACAGGTCCCGGCCATGGTCGAGCGCTACAAGTCGCTGATCGAAAACGGCAACGGCACCATCCACCGTCTGGAAGACTGGGGCCGCCGTCAGCTGGCCTACCCGATCCAGAACCTGGTGAAGGCCCACTATGTGCTGTTCAACATCGAAGCCGACCAGGCCGTGTTGAACGAGCTGGTGGACAGCTTCCGCTTCAACGACGCCGTGCTGCGTCACCTGGTCGTCAAGCGCGACGAGGCCGACACCGAGCCGTCGTTCATCATGAAGAGCAAGGACGAGAAGGGCGACAAGCCCGAGCGTGGCGAGCGCCGCCGTCGCGACGACGAAGGCGACAACGACAACGCCACCGATAACGACGGCGACGCCGCCGAAGCCGCCTGAGGAGCACACCCATGTCCAAGTTCTTCCGTCGCCGCAAGTTCTGCAAATTCACCGCCGAAGGCGTGAAGGAGATCGATTACAAGGATCTCAACACCCTGCGCCAGTACCTGACCGAGAACGGCAAGATCGTTCCCAGCCGTGTCACCGGCACCAAGTCCAAGTACCAGCGCCAGCTGGCCACGGCCGTCAAGCGCGCCCGTTTCCTGGCTCTGATCCCGTACACGGACAACCACGACGTCTGATCCGGGTTTCCCGGAAGCAGCCCGCACGCCGGCATCGGCAGGTACTGCGGGCCTGCAGCGGGAAGCCATCCCCCGGTGGCTTCCCCGGCACCTTTCCCGTCCTATTCGGACAGCACCCGTTGCGTCGGCCATGTGCCGGCGCTAACGAATAACGGAGCACCACGATGGAACTGATCCTCATCCAGAAAGTCACCAACCTCGGCAACCTTGGCGACAAGGTCAACGTGAAGCCGGGTTACGGCCGCAACTTCCTCGTCCCGCAGGGCAAGGCCGTGCCGGCTACCGCCGCCAACGTCGCCGAGTTCGAGACCAAGCGCGCCGAGTACGAAGCCAAGGCCAAGGCCATCCACGACGATGCCCAGGGCCGCGCCGCCAAGTTCGAAGGCGCCAGCGTGACCATCCAGGCCCATGCCGCCACCGAAGGCAAGCTGTACGGCTCGGTCGGTCCGCGCGAAGTGGCCGAGGCCTTCACCGCTGCAGGCCTGCCGCTGCACAAGAGCGAAGTCATCATGGGCGAAGGCTCGATCCGCCACATCGGCGAGTACGAGCTGACCGTCAAGCTGCACGCCGACGTCGAAACCCCGATCAAGGTCGTCGTCGAACCCGACAACGCCTGATCCGGTTGCTGCGAGGCAGTGAAACGGGCGCCGCAGGGCGCCCGTTTCCGTTTGCGGCCGTGCATCGCGCAGGCTGAAACATCCTCAGCTTGCACACGGCTTGTCCACAGGCTTGTCCCGTGCCGCAGCCGGTGCGGACGACTACCATGGCCACAGGCCAGAAGCCTGCCCTTGCTGGAGTTCCACCAACCATGTCCGCACGCCCCGGTTTCCGTCCCGATGCAGGCGATGCCCGCATCGACCAGTTGCGCGTCCCGCCGCATTCGATCGAGGCCGAGCAGGCCGTGCTCGGCGGCCTGATGCTGGCGCCGGAAGCCTTCGACCGGGTCAGCGACCAGTTGGTGGAAGGCGATTTCTACCGCCGCGACCACCAGCTGATCTACCGCGCCATCCGCGAGATGGCCGACCGCAGCCGGCCGTTCGACGCGGTCACGCTGGGCGAGTGGTTCGAATCGCAAGGCCAATCCGAGCTGGTGGCCGGCGGCGCCTACCTGATCGAACTGGCCAGCACCACGCCGTCGGCGGCCAACATCACCGCGTACGCCGAAATCGTGCGCGACAAGGCGGTGATGCGGCAGCTGATCCAGGTCGGCACCGACATCGTCAACAACGGCTTCCAGCCCGAAGGCCGCGAGAGCCAGGAGCTGGTGGCGGAGGCCGAGCAGAAGGTGTTCGCCATCGCCGAATCCGGCGCACGCGGGCGCACCGACTTCGTCGGCATGCACAGCGCGCTGCGCGATGCGTTCACCGTGCTGCAGGACCGCTTCAACAACGGCGACGCGATCACCGGCCTGCCGACCGGCTATACCGAATTCGACATGATGACCGCCGGCCTGCAGCCGACCGACCTGGTGATCCTCGCCGCGCGTCCGGCGATGGGCAAGACCACCTTCGCGTTGAACATCGCCGAGTTTGCGGCGATCAAGTCGAAGAAGGCGGTGGCGGTGTTCTCGATGGAAATGTCCGCGCCGCAGCTGGCCTTGCGCCTGATTTCGTCGAACGGCCGCATCAATGCCACGCGCCTGCGCACCGGCCAGCTCGAAGACGAGGACTGGGCGCGCGTGACCGGCGCCATTTCGATGCTGAAGGAAACCAAGATCTTCATCGACGACACGCCCGGCCTGTCGCCGGATGTGCTGCGCGCCAAGGCCCGGCGGCTGAAGCGCGAGCACGACCTGGGGCTGATCGTGATCGACTACCTGCAGCTGATGAGCGTGCCGGGCAACAGCGAGAACCGGGCGACGGAAATCTCCGAGATCAGCCGTTCGCTCAAGGGACTGGCCAAGGAGCTGAACGTGCCGGTGATCGCGCTGTCCCAGCTCAACCGCTCGCTGGAGTCGCGCACCGACAAGCGCCCGGTGATGGCCGACCTGCGCGAATCCGGCGCCATCGAGCAGGACGCGGACATGATCGTGTTCATCTACCGCGACGACTACTACAACCGCGAGAATTCGCCGGACAAGGGCCTGGCCGAGATCATCATCGGCAAGCAGCGTTCCGGCCCGACCGGCTCGCTCAAGCTCAAGTTCTTCGGCGAATACACCCGCTTCGACAATCTGGCCCACGACAGCGTGGGGTCGTTCGAATGATGCCGGCCCGCGGCGTCGTTCGGGCCTGAATCCCGCGATGGGGATTGCCCTCGTCTGGTTCCGCCGCGACCTGCGTCTGCGCGACAACCCCGCGCTGCAGGCGGCGCTGGAGGCCGGGCACGCCTTGGTACCGGTCTACGTGCATGCGCCCGACGAAGAGGGTGCATGGCGCCCGGGTGCGGCATCGCGGGCATGGCTGCACCGTTCGCTGGATGCGCTGGATGCGGATCTGCGACGGCGCGGTTCCCGCCTGATCCGCTTGCGCGGCCCCAGCCTGGCGGCGCTTTCCGGGCTGGCACGCGGCCTCGGCGCGCAAGCGGTTTTCTGGAACCGCTGCTACGAACCGGCAGCCATCGCGCGCGACACCGCCCTCAAGCAGGCCCTGCGCAGGCAAGGGCTTGAGGTGCGCAGTTTCAACGCGAGCCTGCTGCTGGAACCGTGGAGCATCGCCAACGGGCAGGGCGGGCCGTACAAGGTGTTCACGCCCTACTGGCGTGCCGCGCAGACGCACCTGAGCTTGCCGCCGCTGGTAGATGCGCCGGCCATGCTGCCTGCCGTCGCGGAGGCTCTGGTCAGTGAATCCTTGGCCGATTGGAGGCTGTTGCCTGCGCCAAGCTGGGATCGGGCGTTCTGGGATGTCTGGGCGCCGGGCGAAGCCGGTGCCGACGAGGCGCTGGATGTCTTCGTCGATGGCGCCTTGCAGGGCTATGGCGTGCAGCGCGACCGGCCGGACCGTATCGGCACTTCGCGCCTGTCTGCGCATCTGCATTTCGGCGAGATCGCGCCGTGGCGCATCGTGCAGCGCCTGCAGGCCGTGCGTCGGGCCGCCAACGCGGCCGACATCGAGGGCTACGTGCGCGAACTGGGCTGGCGCGAATTCGCCCATCACCTGCTGTACCACTTTCCCCATGTGCCCGAGCGCAATCTGGATGCGCGCTTCGACCATTTCGAATGGGCCGCGCCGGACCCCGCAAAGCTGCAAGCCTGGCAACAGGGCCGCACCGGCGTGCCGATCGTCGATGCCGGCATGCGCGAGCTGTGGGCCACCGGCTGGATGCACAACCGCGTGCGGATGATCGTGGCCAGTTACCTGTGCAAGCACCTGCGCATGCATTGGCACGAGGGCGCGCGTTGGTTCTGGGACACCCTCGTCGATGCCGATCTGGCCAACAACACCGCCGGCTGGCAATGGGTGGCCGGTACCGGAGCCGATGCGGCGCCGTATTTCCGGGTGTTCAATCCGGTGCTGCAGGCGCAGAAATTCGATCCGGATGGCGCCTACGTCAGCCGCTGGATTCCCGGTTTGTCGCATCTGCCGGCGAAGATGCGGCACGCACCGTGGCAGTTCCCGCGCGAGGCCGCCGCGTGCCTGCCCGACTACCCGATGCAGCCGCTGGTCGATCTGGCCGAAGGGCGCGAGGCCGCACTGGCCGCGTATGCACGCTTGCGCGAGGCAGCGCGCTGAAACCGTTTCAGGCTGAATGGCATCTGCAATACCGGCCCCGCATCATCCGTCGATGACAGCCACATGCGTATGCTTTACACGCCAAGTTCCATGTCATCCAAGGAGGAAATCATCATGTCCCGTTCCGTCACTAAGCTCCTCGCCGTGAGCATCGCCAGCACGCTCGTGCTGTCTGCCTGCGCCACCGGCGGCATGTACGTGCAGCAGGACGCCAACGGCAACCCCACCCAGCAGCAGCCGCGCACCGGCCGCGGTGCGTTGATCGGCACCGCCATCGGCGTGGCCGCAGGCCTGCTCAGCGGGGACAGCGCCACCGAACGCCGCCAGCACGCGATGATCGGCGCCGGCATCGGCGCGCTGAGCGGTGCCGCCATCGGCAACTATCAGGACCGCCAGGAACGCGCACTGCGCGAGCGCACCGCCAACACCGGCATCGACGTGCAGCGCCAGGGTGACAACATCACCTTGAACCTGCCCGACGGCATCACCTTCGATTTCGGCAAATCCGACCTGAAGCCGCAGTTCTACGGTGCCCTCAACGGCGTGGCCGGCACGCTGAAGGAATACGACCAGACCATGATCGAAGTGGTCGGCCACACCGACAGCATCGGCAGCGATGCCTACAACCTGCAGTTGTCCAAGCAGCGCGCCGATGCGGTGGCCGCGTATCTGGAAGGGCAGGGCGTGCAGGCCGTGCGCGTGCAGACGCTGGGTGCCGGCAAGGCTTACCCGATTGCCGACAACGCCACCGAGGCCGGCCGTGCGCAGAACCGCCGCGTCGAGATCCGGGTGGTGCCGCTGCGTTCCTGATCGAATCGGCAGTGGCAGCGTGCCCGCGAAGCAAGCGGCACGGGCATGACGAAACGGGCCGCCTTGCTGCGGCCCGTTTTCGTTTGGCTGACCGATCGGAAAGCCGCGACGCACGGCGTGCCAGAACGGCGGCTCAGGCCAGCGCGTCTTCCGTCGGCATGGGCTCGGCAAGCTCGTCCCGTGCGTCGATGGTGGCAGTGCGCAGGATGCCGGCCGACGGTGCCGGCTCGTCTTCCCGTCGTTCCGACGGTTTGGCATACGCGGCCTGCAGCGGACATTGCGCAAGCACGTAGTTGGCATCGAAGTCGAGCCGCTGCACGAGGAAATCGACGAATGCCCGCACCTTGGGCGTGGTGTGGCGGCCTCCGGGAAACACGGCATTGAAGTCGTATTCCGGCCCGGTCCAGCCGGCCAGCACGCGCTGCACGGCGCCGCTCTCGATGAAGGGTTTGACCGCCACGTCGCCGGTCAGCACCAGCCCCTCGCCGCACAGCAGGGCCCCGGTCAGCGCGGCCGGGTCGTTGGCAACCAGCAACGGGGTCACCGGGAATTCCTTCAGCCCGCTGCCGTCGTCCAGCGGCCAGTTGAAACGATGGCCGGTGCGCACCTTGCGGATTGCGAGGATGCGGTGGTATTGCAGCTCGTCCGGGTGCAGCGGTTCGCCGTAACGCTGGATGTAGTGCGGGCTGGCGAAGATGCGCGTGCGCATGGTGCCCAGCTTGCGTGCCACCAGGCTGGAATCGGGCAATGCGCCGGCCCGCAGGGCAAGGTCGAAATCACCATTGATCAGGTCCTGAGGCTCGTTGCTCAGGTGCATGTCCACGCGGATTTCCGGATAGAGCTCGTGGAAGGGGCCGAGCAGCGGCGCGATCCAGGTGATGCCCACCGAGTAGGGCACGGTGAAGCGCAGCCAGCCGCGCGGGCCGGAATGCAGCTGGCCGACCGCGCTTTCGGCTTCGTCCAGTTCATGGGCGATGCGTTGGCAGTGTTCGAAATAGATGCCGCCGGCTTCAGTGAGGCCGAGCTTGCGCGTGGTCCGGTGCAGCAGCTGGGCGCCGAGCCGGGCCTCGAGCTCCTGCACGCGGCGGCTGACGGTGGTCTTCGGCAGGCCGAGCACGTTGGCGGCGGCGATGAAGCTGCCTTGTTCGACCACTTTGACGAAGATGAGCGTGTCGTTGAGATCGTGGGTCATCCTGAAGGTCTCGCAGGAGGAGGGATTGGTCCGTGAGCGGGATTATCATTCCCTGAATAAAGGACTAATCAAGTGCTTTTTGCGTGATTAATGTGGGCGCTCCCGAAGTGCCGGAGCCGCCCGCATGAACCATGGCCAGATCGAACGGAAATCAGGTTGCAATGCCGTGTCGGCAAGCAGGTTCGACCGTTTCAGGCATGCCTTGCAACCTTCGGAAGCGGCATGGAAGGCCGTGTTCGGCAGTCTCCATTCCTCTGTTCCGGTGCCATCATACGCGCGCCGTCTTGCCGGCATTGTTCCGTCCAAGGGAGTGAAAATCCCGTGACCGGGATAATTTCACGGCCTGTTCTGGTGCTGGATGCCACCGGGCCGGTGGCTGCCGGCATCGTCGGCGCACTGCTCGAAGCCGGCCATGTGGTCCTCGCCGTGGCGGCCGATCGCAGGGGCGTGACGGCCCTGCGGCGGCGCCATGCCGATGCGGGCGCGCGGTTGCACTGTTTGTCCGG
>DMID01000185.1 GCA_003449195.1 Lysobacteraceae bacterium
GTTCGGCGCGCTGCTGGCCTATCTGCGCCGTTACCCGCAGGCGCTGATCTCGCCCTTGATGCTGCAACGCCAGGACGAGGCGGGGCAGACCGTGCGGCTGGCGGCGGAGGGCTTCGCCGGCATGGGCGATGCGGGGCAGGCGCTTCTGGCCGGCACCTGCCTGCGCCCCGGGCCGGTCAACCTGCAGTGGCATGCGGACGGCGAGGGCGGTTATCCGTACCGGCATTGCGAGTTGTACCCGCGCGACGCGGCTGCCGAGACGCGGCACCGCCACCTGCTGTGGACGCTGTACCTCAACGACAGCTTCGAGGCGGGCGCAACCGAATCCCTGTTCCAGCAACGCCGGATCGTCCCGCGCACCGGCGGCGTGCCGATCGCGCCCACCGCCTTCACCCACCGCGGCAACCGGCCGCACGGCGCGGACAAGTTCATCGCCACCCGCTGGATCCTGTTCCAGCCGGCGGCGTGGTTGTTCGGGAGCCGCCGAACGGCATGTGCCGGCGTTCCTGACGGACGGCGCGGCGCACGCGCTCCTCCGGCAGGCATCCGCGGCGGCTCCAAACGAATCCGGCAACCGACTCCTTGCGGATTCGGCACAAGCCGATGTCCATCCGATTCGGCTTGCTGGCCGCTGCCGCAAGTCCGTGACGCCACGCTCAGTGTTCGGCCAGCAGCAGGCTGGTCTCGGAAGCGGCGATGCCGTCGATGTCGCGCATCTGCCGCAATGCATGGTCGAAGCCGGCCAGATCGGCCACGCGCACCTCGGCCACCAGGTCCCAGCGGCCGTTGGTGGAGTAGACGCTGACCACTTCCGGCAAGCGCTTGAGCGCGGTGATGACCTTGTCGCCGGCACCGCCGCGCACCTCGATCTGGGTGATGGCGCGCACCGGATGCCCGGCCTGCTCGCTGGCCAGGCGCACGGTGAAACCCAGCAGCACGCCGGCCCGCTGCAGGCGCACGATGCGGTTCTGCACCGTGCTGCGCGAGGCCTTGAGCTGCTTGGCCAGCATCGCAGCCGGCGCACGCGCATCCTTGCGCAGCAGCGCGATCAGGTCGTGGTCCAGCTTGTCGAGGGCTTCGGGCATCGGCTCACCGTGATTCGTTCACATCGCCAAGATTTGTCATCGGATTGCCAGAGAGATTGAACAATCCGGCAATCTGCCGGCTACAGGCTGGTTTTGGTGCCTTCTAGCATGGCACAACGCCATCCACGAGAGCTGCTGCCATGTCTGCCGATACCGCGCCCCGCGTCCTGATGTGCCCGCCCACCCATTTCGCGGTGGACTACGAAATCAACCCGTGGATGGCCGGCCAGCTCGGCAGCGCCGATGTCTCGCGCGCCGCACGCCAATGGCAGGATCTGCACGCGCTGGTCAGCGACGTGGCCACGGTGGAGCTGATCGACCACGTGGCCGGCCTGCCGGACATGGTGTTCACCGCGAATGCCGGCCTGATCTATCGCGGCCGCGCCGTGCCCAGCCATTTCCGCCATGCCGAGCGCGCAGGCGAAGAGCCGCACTTCACCCGCTGGTTTGCCGAACGCGATTTCGACGTGACCCCGCTGGACATCGAATTCGAAGGCGCCGGCGATGCGCTGTTCGACCGCGCCGCATCGCGCCTGTGGTTCGGCCACGGCCACCGCAGCGATGCCCGCGCCGCCACCGCCTTGCAGGCGTGGCTGGGCGACGAGGTGGACGTGGTGCCGCTGCGGCTGGTGGACCCGCGCTTCTATCACCTGGACACCTGCCTGTGCCCGCTGGCCGGCGGCCACTTGATGTATTTCCCGGCCGCCTTCGATGCGCAGGCCAATGCCGCCATCGAGGCGCGCGTGCCGGCCGAACGGCGCATCGCGGTGGGCGAAACCGACGCGATGGCCTTCGCCTGCAACGCGGTCAACCTGGGCGAGACGGTGATAGTCAACCGCGCCAGCGATGCACTGGAAGAACAGCTGGCCCGCCACGGCTACCGCCTGCGCGCCACGCCGCTGGACGAATTCCTCAAGGCCGGCGGCTCGGCCAAGTGCCTCACCCTGCGCCTGGACGAACCGGGGCTGCGCGCGGCGTGAGATTTCGCCCCGCAACCGGATTCAGAACAACTCGCCCTGCGGCGAGGGCGGGCGCGGCGGCACGAAGCGACCGCAGTCGAGTCTGCGTTCGCCGCGATGTACATAGCCCAAGCGTTTGAGCGCCAGCGCGAAGCGGCGCTCCAGCAGATCCGCATACACGCCCGTGCCGCGCATGCGGCTGCCGAACGCACTGTCGTAATCCTTGCCGCCACGCAGCTGGGCGATGGTGCTCATCACGTGTGCGGCACGCTCGGGCACGTGTGCGGCCAGCCAATCGCGGAACAGCGGCGCCACCTCGTGCGGCAAGCGCAGCAGCACGTAGCCGGCCGACGCCGCGCCGTGCTCGCGCGCCGCTTCGAGCACCGCTTCCAGCTCGGCATCGTTCACCCACGGGATGACCGGTGCAAACATCACGCCCACCGGTACGCCGGCGTCGGCCAGCCGGCGCATCGCACGCAACCGTGCATGTGGTGCGGCGGCGCGTGGTTCCAGCCGCGCTGCCAGGCGGTTGTCGAGCGTGGTGACGGAAAACGCGACGCTGACCAGGTTCATTCGCGCCAACGGTTCCAACAGATCGAGGTCGCGCTCGATCAGCGCGTTCTTGGTGATCAGCGAGAACGGATGGCGCGTTTCCAGCATCACCTCGATCAATTGCCGGGTGATGCGCCAGCGCCGCTCGATCGGCTGATAGGCATCGGTGTTGATGCCCAGCGCGATGGGCTGCGGCACGTAGCCGGGGCGGGCCAGTTCCCTGCGCAGCAACTCGGGGGCATTGGCCTTGGCAAACAGGCGCGTCTCGAAGTCCAGCCCGGGCGACAGGTTGAGGTAGGCATGCGAAGGCCGCGCAAAGCAGTAACTGCATCCGTGCTCGCAACCGCGGTACGGATTGACCGATTGCGAGAAGCCGACGTCCGGCGAGCGGTTGCGGCTGATGATGCTGCGCGCGCTCTCCTCGTCGACGCGGGTGCGCAGCGCCGGTGCGGCGAATTCATCGCCGTCGGCATTGCCCCAGCCATCGTCCATGGCCTCGCCGACGGTCACCTCGAACCGTCCGGGCAAATGCCGCAGGGAGCCGCGCCCCTTGATGGCCGTCGTCGTCATGGCCACAGCCTGACAGCGCCGTGTCTCATACGCTGCGAGGACCTCCACGGCCCCAGATGCCGGCCTCTTGTCTAGAATCCGCCCATGCTCGATGCCCTGCACGCTGCCCGCGACTGGCTGGACGCCCTTCCGCACATCAAGAGCTGGTTGATCGGCGCCTGGCTGGCTTACCTGGCCGGGCTCGGCGTGTGGATCGTGCTGCAGAAGCGCGAGCCGGCCGCGACCCTGAGCTGGCTGCTTTCGCTGGCGGCGCTGCCCTACATCGGCTTCCTGATCTACTTCCTGCTCGGCCCGCAGAAGATCAAGCGCCAGCGCCTGCGCCGCGGCCATGCGCGTTCGGGCATGGAAACCTTCACCAGCGTCTGCGCGCCGGACGTGGACTGCACCGAGCTGGCACGGCTGGGGCAGGCGGTGACCGGGCTGCCCGCCACCACTGCCACCGAAGTGCGCTGGCTGGAGGACGGTTCGGCCACCTATGCGGCATTGCTTGGCGACATCGCCAAGGCGCGGCGGCAAGTGCATCTGGAGTACTACATCTTTGCCGACGACCGTACCGGGCGGCAGCTGCGCGATGCGCTGGTCGAGCGCGCGAGCGCCGGCGTGATGGTGAAGGTGCTGGTCGATGCGGTCGGTTCGTCCACGCTGCATGCCTCGTTCTTTGCCCCGCTGGTGGCGGCCGGCGGCGAATTCGCCTGGTTCCATCCCACCCGCCTGCGCTTGTTCACGCGTCCGTGGGTCAACCTGCGCTGCCACCGCAAGATTGCCATCATCGACGGGCACATCGGCTACACCGGCGGCATCAACGTCACCGACGACGAAAACGATGCCCTGCGCGACGATGCGTATCGCGACCTGCACATGCGCCTGGAAGGCGACATCGTGCGCAGCCTGCAACTGGTTTTCGTCGAGGACTGGGTCTATGCCACCGGGCAGAAACCGGGCACGTTCCACGTGATGGATACCTGGCCGGCCGGCGTGCCCAAACGCGGCGACGGCCACATCCAGGCCCAGGCGCTGGTTTCCGGGCCGGACACCTCGTGGGAAGCCATCCATCGCATGCATGTCGCGGCGATCCACGAGGCAAGACAGCGCGTCTGGCTGGTCACGCCGTATTTCGTTCCCGGTGAAGCCGCCCGCATGGCGCTGACCTCCGCCGCCCTCGGTGGTCTGGACGTGCGCCTGCTGGTGCCGCGGATGAGCGATTCGCGCATGGTCACCCTGGCCGCGCGGTCTTACTACGAGGAGCTGCTGGCCGCCGGCGTGCGGGTCTTCGAATACGGCCCGCGCATGCTGCATACCAAGGCACTGCTGACCGACGACGATCTGTGTCTGGTGGGCAGCGCGAACTTCGATCAGCGCAGCTTCCGCCTCAACTTCGAGCTGTCGGTGATGCTGCGCGATGCACGCGTGGTCCAGGCCTTGGCGCAGCACCTGCAAGGCGAAATGTCGGCATCACGGGAAGTCACCACCGCCGGGCCGGGCCGCGCCCTGTTGCGCAAGCGCCTGCCCGAAGCCTTCGCGCGTCTGCTCTCGCCCCTGCTCTGAGCCGGCGGTTTACACTTCGGCCACTTCGTCCCGCGGAGCCGGACCATGTACTGGCTTTACCTGCCCCTCGCGCTCGCCGCCCTGTACCTTGCCATTTCCACCACGCATGCGTGGCTGGTGGCCGTCGGTCTGCTGGCCACCGTGCTGCTGATCGTTGCCTGGGCCCACGGCTGGTACCGCAACCGTCTCGGCGGAATGGCCGACGCCCCCGAGCCGAACATCCACAGCGTGATCGACCCGGCCGAGCTGCGCCGACTTCGCGATCTGGCCCAGGCACGCAAGCAGGCTGCCACCGGCGAGCGCGACCCGACATGACCGTCCTCAGCGTCAACCTCAACAAGATTGCGGTTTTGCGCAATTCGCGCGGCGGCAGTGAACCGGATGTCGTGCATGCCGCGCGCATCTGCCTCGATGCCGGGGCACACGGCATCACCGTGCATCCACGCCCCGACCGCCGCCACATCACCGCCGAGGATGTGTCCGCGCTGGCCGAAGTGACGCGCACGTACGGCGTGGAGTTCAACATCGAAGGCAATCCGTTCGCTCCGCCGCGGCCCGGTTATCCGGGTCTGCTCGAACTGTGCAGGCGTGTCGAACCTGCCCAGGTCACGCTGGTGCCTGATGGCGACGGCCAGCTGACCTCCGATCATGGCTTCGACTTCGAAGGCGACACCACCTGCTTGCAGGCCCTGATCGCATCGTTCAAGGCCGTCGGAAGCCGCGTCAGCCTGTTCGTCGATCCGGGATTGCCGCGTGTTGCCGATGCCGCCGCACTGGGTGCCGACCGGGTCGAGCTGTACACCGGGCCTTATGCGCATGCCTTTGCCGCAGGCGCGCCGGATGCCGAACTTGCCCGTTGCATCGACACCGCCCGACGTGCCGGCGAAGCCGGCCTCGGCGTCAACGCCGGCCACGATCTCTCGCAAGCCAACCTCGCCCGCTTTCTCGCACGCGTGCCATGCGTGGCCGAGGTGTCCATCGGGCATGCATTGATCGGCGAAGCCTTGTACCAGGGCATGGCCGAAACCGTGCGCCGCTATCTTGCCATCCTGCGCGCCGCCGCCTGAGCGCGGCGAACCCGAATCGGCGCGTATTGGCTCGGCGCGTATTGGCATTGCCGCCCGACCGCACGTCCGCGCTCGTTCCCCAATCGGCATGCCATTGCCACGCATAAAAAAACGCCGCCCGGAGGCGGCGTTTCAATGCGTCATGCGGTAAGTCGCGTGCTGCTGTTGCTTACTGCGCTTGCTGGACGAACCCGATCTTCTGCATCTGCGCGTTCTTGGCGGCAGCCAGCACCTTGGCCATCACCTCGTACTCCGAATCCGGATTGGCATCGATGCGAAGCTCCGGCTGGTTCGTCGGATCCTTCTGCACTTCCTCTTCCATCATGTTCTGCAACGCGGTCACGGAGACCGGGTTGTTGTTCCACGTGACCTGGTTGGAAGCGTCGATCTTCAGGTCGATCGGGGCCGGCGGCTCCTTGAGCTGCGGCGGCGGGTTGATCACGCGCTGCGGCAGATCAACGTCGATCGGGTAGGTCATGATCGGCGCGGTCACGATGAAGATGATCAGCAGTACCAACATCACGTCGATCAACGGCGTGACGTTGATCTCCGACATCGGGCCGCCGCCACCACCTGCACTCATGCCCATGATTCACTTCCTCTCTTTCGTGGCGACGAAGCCGATGTCCAGCATGCCCTGCGACTGCGCGATCTTGGTGATCTCGTTGATCGTGCTCATCTTCGTGGTCTTGTCGCCACGAAGATTGATCGGCGGTTGCGGGGTCTGCTGGGCTGCGCTGGAAAGACGCGATTCGAGCACGTCCTTGGTCACCGGTTCGTCGTTCCAGTAGATGGAACCATCTTCCTGGACCGCGAGCGTGATCGGATTGGTGCGCTTCTTCGCCTCGTCTTCCTTCTGCTCCAGGTTGGCTTCCGGCAACTTGATCGGAACCTTGTGGGACATCAGCGGTGTGGTGATGATGAAGATGATCAGCAGCACCAGCATCACGTCGACGAGCGGCGTGACGTTGATGTCGGCCATCGGCCCCTTTTTCTTGCTGCCAGAACTGAAAGCCATTACGAGGGCTCCGTCAGAATTGCCGAATCAGCCGATTACGCGCCGACGCGCGAGCCGGTCGAGAAGTAGTCGTGCAGATCGTGCGCGAAGGCATCGAACTTCTCGATGTTGGCGGTATTGATCTTGCTGAAGAAGTTGAACGCGAACACGGCCGGGATGGCGACGAACAGGCCGATCGCGGTCATGATCAGCGCCTCGCCCACCGGGCCGGCAACCGCTTCGATGCCGGCGTTGCCGCTGGCGCCGATCTTGATCAGGGCGCCGTAGATGCCCCACACGGTGCCGAGCAGACCGACGAACGGCGCGGTCGAACCGACGGTGGCGAGCAGGATCATGCCCGACTGCAGGCGGCTGCTCTCGCGGGTCACGCCCTGGCGCAGTGCGCGATCGACGATTTCCGAACGGCTCAGGCCATCGGCGCCGTTGGTGCGCTGCTGGTGGGCAACGGCCTGGGCAGCATCAAGGGCGATCTTGGAGAAGGGCTCGGAAGCCGGCTCTTCTTCCATCGCCTGGATGGCGGCCTGGGCGTTGGGGGCTTCCCAGAACTTGGAAATCACGCGGGCAGCGGCGGCCTTCAGGCGCGAGGCCTTGAAGATGTTGATGACGGTCCAGTACCACGATGCGGCGGACATCGTGACCAGCGTGATCAGCACGACCCAGGAGACGGCGAAATCGCCCGGATGCGAGGTCATTTCCCCGAGCAGATGTTCGAAGCCCATCTGCGAGAGGGCGGCCGACGCATTGTTGCCACCGGCAGCAGCGGCGATGAGGGTTTCCTGCAGCATGACGCTTACCTTTGTATGAGTGTGGTGGTGAGAGTGGTGCTAGAGCGGTACAGCAAAGGTGTTGCCAGAAAAGCGGGGCTTCGGTCGATGGCGGGGCGGCTCCGGTCATGCAGACCGGAACCGTGCCTGGCACCGTATCAGAGCGAGAAGTTCACCGGGACACGCACGCGGCCGGCCTGCTTCTGGCCGTTCGACGTTGCCGCGTTGAAACGCCACTTGCGAGCGGCTTCCATCGCGGCGCGATCGAGATCGCGGTTGCGGCTGGACTTCTCGACCGAAACATTGGTGACGTTGCCGCTGGCATCGACGTCGATGATCAGGATGACCTCGCCGGTGATGCCGGCGCGCACGGCGGACGGCGGGTACTTCGGCGGGTTCATGTTCTTGGACGAGATGTCCACGCTGGCGCCGATGTCGGCCACGCGCGCGGGCGGAGCAGGCGGAGCAGGCGGCGTGTACGTGTCGGTCGGGCGGGGCTCGGCGACTTCGACCGGCGGAGCTTCCGGCGGCGGCGGGGTCGGCGTG
>DMID01000190.1 GCA_003449195.1 Lysobacteraceae bacterium
CGGGGCTAGCGCGGCGATCTTGGCGGCCGCTTCCTGCACGTAGTTTTCGCCGAAGGCGCGTTGCCCCTGTGCCGCCAGCGCAGCCACGGCGTCGGCCGGCTGGGTCTTGGACACAGCCAGCAGGCGCGCTTCCGGGCGACCGGCCGCTTGGGCGGACGCAGCTGCGCGCTGCAGGATCTGGGGCAGGGCGGTGTCTCTCACGATGGCCGGTTACGCTGTGCGGAGGGTGGCTATACTGCCGCCGGGGGCCGGATTCATCCAGTCGCGCCGTCACGGCCGCGACTAGCCGGTCAGGGATTCCACCTTCGCAGAGTTCCAGGGGAGTGCAGCATGGACATCGCCGAGCTGCTGGCGTTTTCGGTCAAGAACAAGGCGTCGGACCTGCACCTGTCCGCAGGGTTGCCGCCGATGATCCGCGTGGANNACATCATGTCGGACAAGCAGCGCCGCGATTACGAGGAGTTCCTCGAAGTCGACTTCTCTTTCGAAATCCCCGGGCTGGCGCGCTTCCGCGTCAATGCGTTTAACCAGAACCGCGGTGCGGGCGCGGTGTTCCGCACCATTCCCTCCGAAGTGCTGACCCTGGACGATCTGGCGTGCCCGCCGGTGTTCCGCGAGCTGATCGACCAGCCGCAGGGTTTGATTCTGGTGACCGGGCCGACCGGCTCGGGCAAGTCGACCACGCTGGCGGCGATGGTGGACCATGTCAACAAGAACGAATACGGCCATATCCTCACGGTCGAGGACCCGATCGAATTCGTCCACACCTCGCAGAAATGCCTGATCAACCAGCGCGAGGTGCACCGCGACACCCACGGTTTCAACGAGGCGCTGCGCTCGGCACTGCGCGAGGACCCGGACTACATCCTCGTCGGCGAATTGCGCGACCTGGAAACCATCCGCTTGGCATTGACCGCGGCGGAAACCGGCCACCTGGTGTTCGGCACGCTGCACACCTCCAGCGCGGCCAAGACCATCGACCGCATCATCGACGTGTTCCCGGCCGGCGAGAAGCCGATGGTGCGTTCGATGCTGTCCGAATCGCTGCGTGCGGTGATCTCGCAGGCGCTGCTCAAGCGCGTCGGCGGCGGCCGCGTGGCTTCGCACGAGATCATGGTGGCCACCCCGGCCATCCGCAACCTGATCCGCGAGGACAAGGTGGCGCAGATGTATTCGTCGATCCAGACCGGCCAGCAGTTCGGCATGCAGACGCTGGACCAGAACCTGCAGGATCTGGTGAAACGCAGCTTGGTCACGCGCCAGCAGGCGCGCGAGTACGCCAAGGACAAGCGGCTGTTCGAATGATGCGGGCAGGGAGCGGGGCGCTGCCGCCCCGCTCCGGCAGGCACAACCCACCGTGGCACGAGGCGCCGCACACGGCCCCGGCCAGACCGGAGAATCGCGGATGAGCACCATCGACTTCACCTCCTTCCTCAAGCTGATGGCGCACCAGAAGGCCTCGGACCTGTTCATCACGGCCGGCATGCCGCCGTCGATGAAGGTCAACGGCCGCATCGCGCCGATCACGCAGACGCCGCTGACCTCGCAGCAGAGCCGCGAGCTGGTGCTGAACGTGATGACGCCGCAGCAGCGCGAGGAATTCGAGAAAACCCACGAGTGCAATTTCGCCATCGGCGTGGCCAACGTGGGCCGTTTCCGTGTCAGCTGCTTCTTCCAGCGCAACCAGGTGGGCATGGTGCTGCGCCGGATCGAGACCAAGATCCCGACCATCGAGGAGCTGGGCCTGCCGCCGGTGATCCGCCAGTTGGCGATGACCAAGCGCGGCATCGTGCTGTTCGTCGGCGCCACCGGCACCGGCAAGTCCACCTCGCTGGCGTCGATGATCGGCTACCGCAACCAGAATTCGACCGGCCACATCATCACCATCGAAGACCCGATCGAATTCGTGCACCGGCACGAAGGCTGCATCGTCACCCAGCGCGAAGTCGGGGTGGACACCGATACCTGGGACAACGCGTTGAAGAACACGCTGCGCCAGGCGCCGGACGTGATCATGATCGGCGAGGTGCGCACCCGGGAGACGATGGACCATGCCATCGCCTTTGCCGAAACCGGCCATCTGGTGCTGTGCACGCTGCATGCCAACAACGCCAACCAGGCGATGGACCGCATGATCAATTTCTTCCCCGAAGACCGGCGCAGCCAGCTGCTGATGGACCTGTCGCTGAACCTGAAGGGCATCGTGGCCCAGCAGTTGATCCCCACGCCGGACGGCAAGGCGCGGCGCGCGGCGCTGGAAGTGCTGCTGGGCACGCCGCTGGTGCAGGACTACATCCGCGATGGCGAGATCCACAAGCTCAAGGACGTGATGAAGGAGTCCACCCAGCTCGGGATGAAGACCTTCGACCAGAGCCTGTTCGACCTCTATCAGGCCGGCGAGATCAGCTACGAGGATGCGCTGCGTTATGCCGACTCGCAGAACGAGGTGCGCCTGCGCATCAAGCTCGCACAGGGCGGCAATGCGCAGACGCTGGCGCAGGGGCTGGACGGGGTGGGCATCGCCGAGGTGCGCTGAGCGCCATTGGGCCGTGAACAAAGCGGCAAGCGACGGGGCGCCCTGTGCCCTGTCGTCGTTTTGCCCGGTTGTCCGGTGCGTGGCCGGGCAGGGGGCCCTACCCGCTGTCATGGAAGTTGCCGGCGCAACCATGTGGCCGGATGGTGTCTAATGGGCGTACCCCGCGTCGTCGTTATCCGCCGTGAAGTCCTCCGCACCTCCCGCATCTCCGGAACCCGCATCGGCGGCCGATTCTGTCGCTGACACCTCCGGCCCCGTCACGTCCGGCCCGATCACCCCGCCGGCCTCGTCGGCCGGGTTGCCGCACCAGAACGACCCGCGTTTCCACCATTCGGTGGCCGAAGACGTGCAAGGCATGTTGCTGGCCACGCTGGTGTCGTCACTGGGTCTGGCGGTGTTCGCCAAGGGCGGCATCATGATCGGCGGCATCGCCGGGGTGGCTTTCCTGCTGCATTACGCCACCGGCTGGAACTTCGGCCTGGCCTTCATCGTGCTGAACATGCCGTTCTACTGGTTGTCGGTGCGGCAGATGGGCTGGGAATTCACGCTGAAGACCTTCCTTGCGGTAGGCGCTTGCGGCGTGCTCACCGACCTGCTGCCGCGCTGGGCCGATTATTCGCACATGAGCACGCTGTATTCGGCCGTGGTGGGCGGTGCGCTGGTGGGACTGGGCATCCTGTTCTTCATCCGCCACCACGCCAGCCTGGGCGGCATCGGCATCCTCGCGGTGTACATGCAGCGCGACCGCGGCATCAGTGCCGGCGTGGTGCAGATGAGTTTCGACGCGATGCTGATGGTGGCCGCGTTCTTCGTGCTCAGCCCGGACAAGGTGGCATGGTCGGCTCTGGGGGCGGCGCTGTTGAGCCTGGTGCTGATGTTCAACCACCGGCCCAACCGATACATGGGCGTGTGATCGCTTAGGCGCCCGCTGCCCGCATCCACGGTGGCGAAAGTGCCGCGATGCGCGCCTGGACCGGGCAATCGGGCCGGTGCGCGCCGGGCAGGTAGCCCAGGCTCATCAGGAATTCGCCGGTGATCTCGCCGCCGGTGAAGCGGAAGCTGCGCTTGAACAGCGCCACCCATCCGGCCTTGTCCAGCGGGTGGTGTGCATCCAGCCATGCCGCGAAGCCGCCGTGGCTGCGGCGCAGGGAGCGGATCACCCCGGCGTTGTGGATGGCGGCGGCCACCTTCAGCCGGTTGCGGATGATGCCCGGGTCGGCCAGCAGGCGGGCCACGTCGGCCGGGCCGTAATCGGCCACCGCATCCACGTCGAAGCCCGAATAGGCCGCGCGGAAGCCGGCGCGCTTCTTCAGGATCGTCTCCCAGCTCAAGCCGGCCTGGTTGATTTCCAGCACCAGCCGCTCGAACAGTTCGCGTTCGTCGCGCTGCGGAAAACCGTACTCGTGATCGTGGTAGGTGCCGTGGACCGGATGGCCCGGCGCGATGTCGCAATAGCTGCTCATGCCGACAGCATAGGGGCGCAGGCCCTAGAATGGGCGCATGTCCGAGTACCTGAGCAACCATCTGCTGATCGCGCTGCCGGCGCTGGCCGACCCGAACTTCGCGCGCAGCGTGATCCTGGTCTGCCAGCACGACGCGGACGGTGCGATGGGCGTCGTGATCAATCGCCTGTCCGAATATTCGCTGGGCGAAGTGCTGGCGCAGATGGGCATCCCGGCCGATGGCGAGGCGCTGCGCGGCCGCCCGGTGCTGGCCGGCGGGCCGGTGCACGCCGAACGCGGTTTCGTGGTGCACGACGGCGGGGACGAATGGGATTCCAGCCTCGCCATCGGCGGCGGCCTGCACCTGACCACTTCGCGCGACATCCTTTCGGCAATGGCCGAAGGACGTGGCCCGGAACACTCGCTGGTGGCGCTGGGCTGCGCCGGCTGGGGCGCGGGGCAGGTGGAGCTCGAGATCGGCGAGAACAGCTGGTTGACCGTGCCGGCCGATTCGGAACTGCTGTTCGACACGCCGCTCGAACAGCGCTGGCAGAGCGCCGCGGCGCGTCTTGGCGTGGACATCTTCACGCTCACCGACTACAGCGGGCGCGCCTGACGTGGCAGCGTCTGCCGCCAGCCCGACGATCCCGCGCGACGGCAACGTGCTCGGTTTCGATGTCGGCTCGCGGCGCATC
>DMID01000121.1 GCA_003449195.1 Lysobacteraceae bacterium
GCGATCAGGTCGGCGATGGAGCCGATCTTCAGCCCGTGCTCGCGCGCGAACACCTCCAACTGCGGGCGCCGGGCCATGGTGCCGTCCTCGTTGAGGATCTCCACCAGCACGCCGGCCGGTTCGAGGCCAGCCAGTTCGGCCAGGTCGGTGGCCGCCTCGGTATGGCCGGCGCGGGTCAGCACGCCGCCGGGCTGGGCGATCAGCGGGAAGATGTGGCCGGGCCGGCTGAGGTCTTCGGGCTTTGCGTTCGGCTTCACCGCGGTGCGGATGGTGTGGGCGCGGTCGGCGGCGGAGATGCCGGTGGTCACGCCCTCGGCCGCCTCGATGCTGACGGTGAAGTTGGTATGGAACTGCGCGGTATTGGCCTGCACCATCGGCGCCAGCCCGAGCTGGGCGCAGCGCGCGGTGGACATCGGCAGGCACACCAGCCCGCGGCCGTGGGTGACCATGAAGTTGATGTCGCCGGCCTTGACCAGCTCGGCGGCCATGATCAGGTCACCCTCGTTCTCGCGGTCCTCGTCGTCGACCATCACGATCATGCGGCCGGCGCGGATGTCTTCCAGCAATTCGGGAATGGTGGCAAAGCTCATGCCGGTTCTCCTTGCACGTGTTCACTCTGGCCCAGCAGCCGCTCGGCATAACGGGCCATCAGGTCGATTTCCAGGTTTACCGCATCGCCGATGCGGGTTTCGGCGAAGCGGGTATGCGCGACGGTGTGCGGGATCAGCGCCACCTCGAAGCCCTCGTCGTCCACCTCGTTGACGGTCAGGCTGGTGCCGTCCACGCAGATCGAGCCTTTTTTCGCGACGTATTTCAGCAATGCGGCCGGCGCGGTGAAGCGCCAGCGCTGCGCGCGCGCGTCGTCGGCAATGGACTGCACGGTGCCGAGACCGTCGACGTGGCCGCTGACGATGTGTCCACCGAGGCGGTCGGTGGGCCGCATCGCCCGCTCCAGGTTCAGCGCCGCGCCGAGCGGCAGACGGCCGAGCGTGGTCACGGCCAGCGTCTCGGTGGATGCGTCGGCCTTGAACGATGTCGCGTCGGATTCGATCACGGTCAGGCAGGTGCCGTTAACCGCGATGGATTCGCCCAGCCGCACGTCGTCGAAGGGCAGGCTGCCGACCTCGAACGTGAAACGGACGTCGCCGCCGATGGATGCGCGCGCGGCCAGCCGGCCGACGCCTTCGATGATGCCGGTGAACATCAGCTCACCTCCCGTGACGGGCGGTGGCCGGATGCAGTGTGGAGGTGGATCGTGTTCATGCGCGTTTCCCGCAGTTGATGGGCGAAAAACGTCACAAGGCAAACAGGCCCGCGCACGGCAGCAAGCCGCGCGATGGCCATCTTCTTTCATCCGGACTGTAACCGTCGGCTCCGGCATCTCACCGGATCTGCTGACCTTGCCGCGCGGGCGACCGCGTGGGTCGATTGCATCGGCAAGCGCTCGCGGGCTCGTGGCCGCTCCGGTCGGGAGCGGGCCGCCTACCGCCGGTGGGGAATTGCGCCCCGCCCTGAAGACGTCGTGGTTGCCGGTTGGCCGGCGCACGCATTCTAGCAGCCGCCCGGCAGGCCAAATCCGGCAAATCGTGGCCATCGGCCGAACACTGCGTTTAGAATCCGCGCCGCGACAGGACTGTCGCAGGCCGCCCCGCAACGGGGCGGCAGATACGGATTTCCATTTCTTGGAGAGAACTGAAACATGCGTAACACCCTGATCCTGGCTGCCCTGCTGGCGGCCGCGCCGTTTGCCGCGTCCGCCGCCGACGGCCTGAGCTACACCTATGTCGAGGGCGGCTACAGCCACCTGAAGCTGCATTCGTCCGAGCTGGACGACCCCAGCGTCGATGGCGCCTACGTGCGCGGCTCGTACGCCGTGTCCCCGCAGTTGTACGTGTTCGGCGGCTACACCCAGATGTCCCGCACCGACCATGCCGACCTCGGCGGTACCCCGGCAGCCCGCCTGAGCCTGAAGACCACCATCAGCCAGCCGGAACTGGGCATCGGCTACTTCCAGGAAATGACCGACAAGGTCGATTTCGTCGCCGACCTCGGCTGGCAGCGCCTGGAAGCCAAAATCAAACTGTCCGCCCGTGGCGATAGCGAGACGGACAAGGATCACGTCAACCTCGGCCGCCTGAACCTGGGCATCCGCGGCAAGCCGTCCGAACACACCGAGGGCTGGCTGAAGGTCGGCTACATCGACGGCGAGCACGCCGACGACATCTTCGACAGCAAGTTCGTCGGCACCGCCGGCCTGCAGGTCAGCATCAATCGCACCTGGGGCATCGTCGGCGAGGTGCAGGCCTACGACGGCGCCACCCAGGCATCGCTGGGCGTGCGCGCCAGCTTCTGAAGCCGGCTCCGTCATGCCCTCGGGCAATGGAGTGCCGCAACACGGCAAGGGCCCCGTCCGGGGCCCTTGTCACGTCTGCGGATCGTCCCTGCCCGGCCGTGGCCGCAACCGCCAGCGCAGATCCTGCCCGAGCATGCGCACGTCCAGGGTTTCCAGTGCGATGCGTTCGGCCATGCACCCGATGTCGAGCCCCGCCAGCAGCGGGCGCGCGCCGTCGCCGAGCAGCAGCGGCGCGGTGTAGAGCAGCAATTCGTCGGCCAGCCCTTCGCGCAGCAGGGCGCCGCACAGGGTGGCACCAGCCTCGACATGGACCTCGTTGATCTCGCGTTCGGCCAGCAGGCCCAATACCGCATGCAGGTCAAGCCGGCCATCGGCCGCCAGCGGCACGGCGGCATGCACGATGTCCAGCCCGGCCGGCGGCCCCCCGCCCCCCGCGCGCCGGCACAACGCCGGCGCGCCGGGGGGGGGCACGGTTGGGGGCTGGAGCGCA
>DMID01000088.1:0-11962 GCA_003449195.1 Lysobacteraceae bacterium
TGCTGACCCACTGCAACACCGGCTCGCTGGCCACCGCCGGTTTCGGCACTGCGCTGGGCGTGATCCGTGCAGGCGTGGCCCAGGGCCGCATCGAACGCGTGTTCGCCGACGAGACGCGGCCGTGGTTGCAGGGCGCGCGGTTGACGGTGTGGGAACTGCAGCAGGACGGCATTGATGCCACCTTGATCGCCGATTCGGCCGCTTCGCACCTGATGAAGACCGGCGCGGTGCAATGGGTTGTCGTGGGTGCCGACCGCATCTGCGCCAACGGCGACACCGCCAACAAGATCGGCACCTACCAGCTGGCCATTGCCGCCCGTCACCATGGCGTGAAGTTCATGGTCGTGGCGCCGTCCTCGACGGTGGACATGGCCACCGCCAACGGCGATCAGATCGAGATCGAGCAACGCGACCCGGGCGAGCTGTTCGGTGTCGGCGGCGTGCGCACCGTGGCCGAAGGCATCAAGGCGTGGAACCCGGTGTTCGATGTCACCCCGGGCGCATTGATCGACGCCATCGTCACCGAACGCGGCGTGATCCACGCGCCGACCGAAGCGGCGATGCGCGCCGCCTTCGGCGGTTGAGCCTGCGGTCGTCGCGCACGCACAGGGAGAATGAGGGCGGCATCGATCGGGATGCCGGCCATGTGTCGTACCCGTCGCCGCCACGCACCGGCACGGAGTCTTTCCACGCCCGCTGCGCGGCGCCCTCACGACGCGCAAGTGCCTGTTTTTGCACTGTGCGCAGGGGCGGGGAAGGGGGCTTCGTGATAGAATTCGCAGGTTGGAAAGCCTGCGTCACTCCCGGACTTCCGAAATCGCGGACATTGCCGTCCGCCATCGGCGTTCGGCCCGTCGCAGGCCATGCGAATCCTCGCGAAAACCCGCGCCACGCGCGGCTGGCTTGACACTGGAACGGTACCGGAATGGCTGAAAGCGCCAAGGAAATCATCCCCGTCAACCTCGAAGACGAGATGCGCAAGAGCTACCTCGATTACGCCATGAGCGTGATCGTGGGGCGCGCCCTCCCGGATGCCCGCGACGGCCTGAAGCCGGTCCATCGCCGCGTGCTGTACGCGATGAACGAGCTCGGCGCGCACAGCAACAAGCCTTATTACAAGTCCGCCCGCATCGTCGGTGACGTGATCGGCAAGTACCACCCGCATGGCGACTCGGCGGTGTACGACACGCTGGTGCGCATGGCCCAGCCGTTCTCGCTGCGCTACATGCAGATCGACGGGCAGGGCAACTTCGGCTCGGTCGATGGAGACTCCGCCGCGGCGATGCGTTACACCGAGGCGCGCCTGTCGCGCCTGAGCCACGAGATGCTGGCCGACATCGACAAGGAAACCGTCGACTTCCAGCCCAACTACGACGAGAAGGAACTGGAGCCGACGGTCCTGCCGACGCGGTTCCCGAACCTGCTGGTCAACGGTTCGGCCGGCATCGCGGTGGGCATGGCCACCAATATCCCGCCGCACAACCTGACCGAATCGATCAATGCCTGCATCGCGCTGATCGACAACCCGGAGATCGACGTCGACGGGCTGATGGAATACATCCCGGGCCCGGATTTCCCGACCGGTGGCATCATCAATGGCACGGCCGGCATCATGGCCGGCTATCGCACCGGCCGCGGGCGCGTGCGCATCCGCGCCAAGGCCGAGGTTGAAGTCACCGACCACGGCCGCGAAGCCATCATCGTCACCGAGATCCCGTACCAGGTGAACAAGGCGCGGCTGATCGAGAAGATCGCCGAGCTGGTGAAGGAAAAGAAGCTCGAAGGCATCAGCGAGCTGCGCGACGAGTCCGACAAGGACGGCATGCGCATCTACATCGAGGTCAAGCGCGGCGAGTCGGCCGAGGTGGTGCTCAACAACCTGTACTCGCAGACGCCGATGGAGTCGGTGTTCGGCATCAACATGGTGGCGCTGGTCGATGGCCGGCCGCAGACGCTCAACCTGAAGCAGGTGCTGGAGCAGTTCATCCGCCATCGCCGCGAAGTGGTGACCCGGCGCACCATTTTCGACCTGCGCAAGGCGCGCGCGCGCGCCCACATCCTCGAAGGCCTGACCGTCGCGCTGGCCAACATCGACGAGATGATCGAGCTGATCAAGAGCTCGGCCAACCCGAACGAGGCGCGCGACCGCATGCTGGCACGGCGCTGGGAACCGGGCTTGGTGGGGTCTTTGCTGGCGGCTGCGGGTGCGGAAGCCTCGCGGCCGGAAGACCTGCCCAAGGGCGTGGGCCTGCAGGAAGGCCAGTACCAGCTCACCGAGGTGCAGGCCCAGCAGATCCTGGAGATGCGCCTGCACCGCCTGACCGGGCTGGAGCAGGACAAGCTCACCGAGGAATACAAGCTGCTGCTGGACACCATCGCCGGCCTGATCGAAATCCTCGAAAACCCGGACGTGCTGTTGCGGGTGATCCGCGAGGAACTGATCAACGTGCGCGTGGAATACGGCGACGAGCGTCGCACCGAGATCCGCGCCAGCGAGGAAGACTTGGACATCCTCGACCTGATCGCGCCGGAAGACGTGGTGGTCACGCTGTCCCATGCCGGCTACGCCAAGCGCCAGCCGGTGTCGGCCTACCGCGCGCAGAAGCGCGGCGGCCGCGGGCGCAGCGCGGCGGCGACGAAAGAAGAAGACTTCATCGACCAGCTGTGGCTGGTGAACACCCACGACACCCTGCTGACCTTCACCAGCAGCGGCCGGGTGTTCTGGCTGCCGGTGCACGTGCTGCCGGAAGCAGGCTCCGGCGCGCGCGGCCGCCCGATCATCAACTGGCTGGCGCTGGAGCCGGACGAGAAGGTGCAGGCGGTGCTGCCGGTGCGCGAATATGCGGAAGGCCGCTACGTGTTCTTCGCCACCCGCAACGGCACGGTCAAGAAGACCCCGCTGACCGAGTTCGCGTTCCGCCTGGCGCGCGGCAAGATCGCCATTAACCTCGACGAGGGCGATGCGCTGGTCGGCGTCGGCCTGACCGACGGCGGCCGCGACATCTTGCTGTTCGCCTCCAATGGCAAGACCGTGCGCTTCGGCGAGGAAAACGTGCGCTCGATGGGACGTACCGCCACCGGCGTGCGCGGCATCAAGCTGGCTTCCGGCGAGACCGTGGTCAGCCTGATCGTGGCCGAGAGCGCGGGCAGCCCGCTGCTTGGCGATGAAAGCGAAGACGAGAGCGTTGAGGCGGAGGTCGTCGCTGTCGACGGCGCCGATGCGCCGGTCGAACTGGGCAGCGAAGACGGCGAGCCCGATGCCTATGTGCTCACCGCCACCGAGAACGGCTACGGCAAGCGCACGCCGCTGGCGGACTATCCACGCAAGGGCCGCGGTACCCAGGGCGTGATCGGCATCCAGACCACCGAACGCAACGGCCGGCTGGTCAGCGCGGTGCTACTCAGCCGCGCCGACGAGGTGCTGCTGATCTCCGACGGCGGCACGCTGGTGCGTACCCGTGCATCGGAAATCTCGCGCGTCAGCCGCAACACCCAAGGCGTGATGCTGATCCGGCTGGGCAAGGGCGAAAAGCTGCAGGCGGTGGAACGTCTGGATGGCTCCATCGAAGGCGACGAGCTTGAACCCGGCGACGAAGGCGCTTCGGAAGCCACCGCTGCTACCCAGATGCCCTCGCTGGATGCCTGATCCATCGGGTACCCGCAGCAGCATGACGATAACGCCGGCATCTGCCGGCGTTGTCGTTTCGGGAATCCATCTGATTGCATATGCAACCAGCGTTGAAAAGGGGCGTTTCCAAAATACAAACAACAGGTTGCCGATATCGTGAGACCAACCGCAGACCAGACAGCTCGGGTTGGCTGATCCGGTAACTTGTATATGCTTATTTTGTCATGTATATGCATTATGGGTCCGGGGAATGCGCGCCCCCGACCAGCGCAGGATGCGCAGGGCCGCCGTTTGGGAGGGCGTCGGCATGCAAGCGCACCACCATCAGCCAGCCGGGGTCTCCCACGATGTACAAGCCAGTGCCTGTCCTTTGTCGTACCCGTTCCTGCAGTCGCACCACGTTCCGGCGCAATGCGCTCGCCGCCGGCATCCTGCTGGCCGTTCTGCCGATGGCGGCAGCGGCAGCGGACGGAGGCGACGCTTCGCAATCCGGGTCCGCCGCCGCCGCTGCGAAAGACAAGACCACCACGCTGGGGGGCATGCAGGTCACCGCTTCCAAGCGCACCACGTTGATCGAAAAGACGCCGATGGCGCTGAGCGCCGTCACGGCCGAACAGCTCGACGAACTGGGCGCCGTGGACATCAAGGACTACGCGGCCCAGGTGCCCGGCCTGCGCATCCAGTACAACGGCCCCGGCGCCAACCGCATCAGCCTGCGCGGCGTGAACTCCTCCGGTGAAGCCACCGTGGGCGTGTACTACGACGAAACTCCCATTGCCGGTTCGACCGGCGTCAGCAGCGATGCCGGTGGCCGTTCGCCGGACATGGACCTGTTCGACGTGGACCGCATCGAAGTGCTGCGCGGCCCGCAAGGCACGCTATACGGCGCCAGCTCAATGGGCGGCGCGATCCGCATCCTCTACAACAAGCCGACCCAACAGCTGGAAGGCGCGGTGAAACTGGGCTACGAGGCCACCGATGGCGGCGCCCCGTCCAACAACCAGGAGCTGATGCTCAACGTGCCGCTGGTGAAGGACATGCTGGCCGCGCGCGTCACTGCCTACAACCGCGATGCCGGCGGTTACGTGGACAACACCTTCCTGGGCATCAAGAACGTCAACAACAGCCATTCCAAGGGTGCCAAGCTGCAGTTGCGCTACACGCCCACCGAAGACGTCACGGTCGATTTCAGTCATTCGCGCGGTACCACGAATGCCTTTTCTTCCAGCTGGGTGCCGGCCTATGGCGATTACGTGCAGCGTTCGCAGGTGAAGTTGCCGTACAAAGACACCACGGAGATCGATTCGCTCACGCTGAACTGGGATCTGGACTGGGCCACGCTGACCGCCAACACGTCCTACCAGCATCGCGATTCCACCTACGTCAGCGACGACACCTATTACATCCAGACCTACAAGACCGCATCGTCCTGCGCCAGCAATTACGGCGTGGTCAGCTGCAACGCCCAGCAGCTGACTGACTGGAACGCCTATGTCGATGGCCAGACGCCGGCCGCGTTGATCCACGATGGCAGCACCCGTGACCGCACTGCCGAAGTGCGCCTGACCTCGGCCGATGGCGGCCTCATCGACTGGACCATCGGCGTGTTCAGCGAGAACCGCGACAACTACGTGGCCAGCGAAGACACGCTGGCCGATGCAGACAGCGGCATCATCATCACGCCATGGAATCTGTTCTACCGCCGCCAGATCTGGGACAAGCTCAAGCAGAAGGCGGTGTTCGGCGAGGCCACTTGGCATGCCACCGACAAGCTGGCCTTCACCGCCGGCCTGCGCTGGTACGACTACGACAAGACCGTCACCGGCATCACCGATATCCCGTGGGACATGATCGGCGCCGGCTACAAGCCGCTGAGCAGCGTGGATGCCAGCGAGACCGGCTGGCTGAAGAAGTTCACCCTGAGTTACGACCTCAACGACAGCGTGATGCTGTATGCCACCGCCGGCGACGGCTTCCGTCCTGGCGGCGCCAATCAGGTCATCGGCTTGCCGGACGCCTTGACCGCGTATCGCTCGGACAATTTGTGGAACTACGAAATCGGCGCCAAGACCGCCTGGTTCGACCACAGCCTGCTGTTCAATGCGGCGCTGTACCAGATCGACTGGGACGACATGCAGGTCAGCGGGCGCACGCTCAACGGCGCGTTCTCGTTCCTGTCCAATGCCGGTTCTGCCCGCATGCGCGGTGCGGAACTGGAAGCCGTCTGGCGTCCGGTCGCCGGCCTGGACCTGTCGGCCAACTACAACTACATCGATGCCAAGCTGACCGCCGACCAGATTTCCGACGTGGTCAGCGGCGCGGGCCGCAAGGGCGATGCGGTGCCCAACATCCCGCGCAGCAGCGGCATGCTGGCGGCCGCCTACCGCTTCCCGGTTACCGGCGCGATGGACGGCATGGTCAGGCTCGACACCACCTACGTGGGCGGCAGCTATTCGCTGTTCCGCGGCACCTACAACACCTGGAAGGATTCGTACACCACGGTCAACCTGCGCGCCGGGCTGGAAAGCAGCGACAACAAGTGGGCCGCCTACGTGTACGTGCAGAACCTCACCAACGAGGTGGCGCTGAACCAGTACACGCGCTCGTCCACGCCACCGTACGAGTCGGTCACCAGCCTGCGCCCGCGCACGGTGGGCGTGACGGTGTCCTACAACTTCTGATGTCCGACGGCCCGGGGCGCTCGTGGCCCCGGGCTTCAACCCGGAGAACCCCATGCAGATCCAGGAACGCATCCGGCGCCCGCGGCGCCGTGCCTTGTTCGCGTTGACCATCGCGGCTTCGCTGGCGGTGTCGGCCGTTGCCTCCGCCGCCGTGCCGTCGCCGCGCGACGTGCTCGGCCACATGCCCGGCGACGACTATTACCTTGCCAACTACGAAGATTCGCTCAAGTACTTCCATGCGCTGGCTGCCGCCCAGCCGGACCGGATGAAGATGTTCAGCGCCGGCAAGAGCACCCAGGGGCGCACTTACGAGTACGCGGTGATTTCCTCGCCGCAGAACGTGGCCAACTTCGAGCACTGGAAGCAGGTGTCCAGGCAGCTGGCCGATTCGCGCTCGCTCACGCCCGAGCAGGCGAAGCAACTGGCGGCCGATGCACGGATCATCGTGCACATCGACGGTGGCATGCATGCCAGCGAAGTGTCCGACCACCAGTTGCCCATCGCGCTGGCCTACCACCTGCTTTCGCACCCGGACGACCCGGAGGTGAAGGCCATCCTCGACAACGTGGTGCTGGTGCTGTGGCCCACGCTGAATCCCGACGGCCAGGACATGGTGGTGAAGTGGTACCGCGAGCATGCCGATCCCAAGGCCGGCCCGGCGCGCGCGGTCAAGCTGGACGGCCGCTGGAAAGTGCCCAATCGCGACCCGGCGATGCCGTGGCTGTACCAGGAGTACGTCGGCCACGACAACAACCGCGACGGCTACATGCTCAACATGGTCGAGAGCCGTACCGTGGCTGCGGCCGAACAGGAGATTTCGCCGGCCATCTGGTATTCGCAGCACCAGACCGCGCCGTTCCCGGCGCGCATCTGGGTGCCGCCGTTTGCCGATCCGATTTCCAGCAACATCAACGCGCGCATCCGCCAGGGCACCACGCAGGTGGGCATCAACATGATTTCGCGCTTCGCGCTGGAGGGCAAACCCGGCGCCATTGCCGAGGCGCGTTTCGACAACTGGTATCCGGGTTTCATGGATTACACCCAAGTGTTCCGGCACACCATTTCCTACTTCACCGAAACCGCGCACGACTCGGCCACGCCACGCGTGTATTCGGTGGAGGAATTCCCCGAGGGCTTCCGCGACCTGAAGTCGCTGGTGATGTACCCCGATCCGTGGAAGGGCGGCCTGTGGCGGCTCAAGGATTCGGTGGACTACATGATGACCGCCTCGCTTTCCACGCTGGAAACTGCAGTGAAGTACCGCTCGGACATCCTGTTCAACCGCTACATGGCCGGGCGCGAGACGATCGAGCGCTTCAGCCACGGCGGTGATCCTTACGCGTGGGTGATCCCGGCCGGTCAGGCCGATGCGCCGAGCGCGGCCTTGCTTGCGCAAAAGATGGTGCAGCAGGAGATCGAGGTGTACCGAGCCACCGCACCGGTGGTGCTGGGCGGCAAGACCTACGCGGCCGGTTCGTGGGTGATCCCGATGAACCAGCCGTTCGCCGGGCTGGTGCAGGAGCTGTTCGAGCGCCAGAAATATCCGGACGCCGTGCTCACCGGCACCGGCGGCAATGCCGCGCCTTTGCCCTACGACACCACAGGTTGGACCTTGCCATTACAGTTCGGTGTGGATGCGCAGGCCATCGACGAAGCCTTGCCGGCTGACTTGTCCGCATCGCTGGTCAAGGTGGACAAGGCGGTGCACGCCGGCGGCGTCAGCGGTCAGGGCGATGCCTATGCCTTGAGCCGGCAGGTCAATGCCAGTTTCGCCGCGGTCAACCTCGCCATGCAGCAGGGTGCCCGGCTGGGCATCGCCGAAACGCCGGTGAAGACGATCAATGGCGAGGAAACTGGTGCCTTCGTGCTGACCGGGATCTCCCGGCCGGTCATCGAGAAGATCGCCGCCGAGCTCGGCGTGGACGTGGTGGCACAAGCGGCACCGAAGGCCGGGGCCGTGCGTCTGGCCAAGGTGGGCCTGTACCGGCAGTGGGGTTCCAACATCGACGAAGGCTGGACCCGTTGGTTGCTGGAGCAGTACCACTACGCACCGACCAGCGTCTACAACAAGGACATGCAGGCCGGTGGTCTGAAGGCCAAGTACGACGTGCTGATCCTCCCGGACATGGGCGGGCGCGGCAACACGGCCGGGAAGTCGCTGCTCGACGGCATCGCCGCCACCGATGCACCGGCCCCGTATGCCGGCGGCATCGGCACGAAGGGCACCGAAGCGCTCAAGCGTTTCGTCGCCGATGGCGGCACGCTGATCGCCTTCAGCAAGACGGCCGACGCGATGATCGGCTTGCTCGACCTGCCGGTGAGCAACGTGCTGGCAGGCCTCAAGCCCGAGCAGTTCTTCTGCTCCGGCGCCTTGCTCAAGCTGGACGTGCAGGCCGGCACCGCCACTGCGGGGTTGCCGGCGCACCCGACCGGCATGTTCGAGAACGGCCCGGCGTTCGCGCCCAAGGACGGCTTCAAGGGCCAGGTGCTGGCCTCGTATCCCGCCGCCGAAAACCCGCTGCTGTCGGGCATGCTCAAGGGGCCGCAGGCCATCCAGGGCAAGGCCGCCGCGGTCGAGTTGGACTACGGCAAGGGCAAGGTCTACCTGTACGGCTTCCGTCCGCAGTGGCGTGGCCAGTCGCAGGGTACCTACAAGTTCGTGTTCAACACGCTGTACGCACCCGCGCACTGATCGGCGAGGCGGTGATCCGGACGAACGGCGCCGCGATGGCGCCGTTCGCATTCGTGCTTGGCCGGTGGCCTCACTCCCAGCGCCACGCCATGCCGGCATAGATGCCGAATCCTTCGCCGGGCGTGGATCGCGCCATGTCCTGTCCGCCGTCGTCGTAGCCGGGCGTGACCGTGCCGGCATAGCGCCGGTCGCCGAGGTTGCGCAATTGCAGCCAGCCATTCCATCGCTTGCCGACGGGCGCATAACCCAATTCGGCGCCGAAGATCAGGTGGGCATCGGCATGAAAACTGTTGGCGTAGTCCACCGGCATGCGCGAGGCATACTCGGTGTTCAGCGCCACCGACACGCCGGTCCCGGTGTCCAGACGCAATTCGCCCTGATAGTAGTGACGCGGCAGGCCCGGCAGGCGATTGCGGCCGAAGCGGGCATCGTCGCGGTAGCGGAAATCGCTGAAGGTATAGGCTTGGTGCAGCGACAGCCGTCCGGCCGCACCTTGCCACAGGGTGCTGTCCAGTCCGGCCTCGATGCCGCGGTGTCGGGTGGGGCTGGCATTGGATTCGGCCACATAGGCATCCGCGCCTTGTCCGACCAACACGCTGAGCAGTTCGTGGCTCACGTTGGATTGGTACACACTCAGCTGCCAACGACCGAATGCCGCCTCGCCGCGCCCGCCCAGCTCCAGCGTGGTGGCGGTCTGGTTGTCCAGCCGCACGGCTTGGCTCTGGCGTCCCGCCGCAGGGCCGTATCCGGCGCCGAAATAGCGGTTGGAACCCCAGATCATCGACCACGGGTGCGGCGGTTCCACCGAGCGGCTCAGGTTGCCGAACCACAGCACTCCCGGCGTGGCCTGCCATGTCAGGCCGAGGCGTGGTGCCCACGTGCTCTGTGATTGGCTTGCGTGTTCGGCCGTGACCGGCCAGCGCACCCAGGCCGAGCGACGGGCGTGCAGCAGCGCCAGGCCGGTCTGCAGGTGCACGGCATCGCTCAGGGCCAGGTCGTTGCCAAGGCGGAGTTGGCTGTTGGTACCGCGGTGCACGTATTCGCGGTCGAGCGTGCCGGCCGGGTAGCCGTTGCGCGGGAAGCGCAGGGTTTCGCGCACCCGGTTGCCGGGCAGGTCGTGCAGCACCTGCATGCCGAGCGTGGTCACGCTGTCCAGGCCCCACAACCGATGCCGGTGGCGGTAGTCGAGCACGGCGTTGAGGTCGGCATAGGTGATGCGCTGGCGATAGCTGCTCTCCTGCAGATCCATCGGGTAATCGTGATAGGCCAGTCCCCCGACGAGGCTGGAAGCATCGTCGATGCGCCAGGTGGTCTTGTTGGCCAGCCAGATGCTTCCCGGCTGCGGGCGGCGCGCATCGACGGCAAGGTTGGCGGCGTTGGCGGCCTCCGGGTCGTGGCGGATCTGCGCGCGGGTCAGACGCCCGGGCGTGAGGTGGAAGGTATCGCGATAGCGCAGGTAGAACCTCGTTTCGACATCCGGGTCGATCTGCCAGCCCACATTGGCCACCACGCCCTTGCCATTGCCGGAGGCGTGGCGCTGCCAGCCATCGAAGCGCGTGTCGGCCCAGCCCAGATACCCGTCCAGTGCTCCCTTCTGCCCGCCGGTGGAGGCGGCGAACTTGCGGTAGCCGCGGCTGCCGGCTTCCAGATGCAGTTGCAGCGGCGCGGCATTGCGGCCATCGCGGGTGAGGTAATCGACCACGCCGCCCAGACTCAGGCCGCCGCGCTCGAAACCGTTGGCGCCGCGCAGGATTTCCACGCGACGAGCCCACAGCGGTTCGAGCAGTTCGTAGGGCGTGCCGCCCGGTTCGCTCAACGGCAGGCCATCGAGCATCACGGTCACGCCCGAGCCATGCGCGCCGGGCGCCCGATTGATGCCGGAGCCGCGGATGGACAGCTTGGTGCCTTCGTTGCCCGGCGACTGGGCGAACACGCCGGGCTGGTAGGCCAGCACGTCCTGTGTGCCGGTGCGGCCGATGCGGGCATCGTCCAGTTCGATCAGGTTGGTGCCGCCGGGCACGGCATTCAACGCCTTGCGCGCAGCGTCATCGGCCTTCACTTGCACGGCACCCAGTTGCACCGGGAGGAGCTTTCCGTCGGTGGCTTCGCTGGCATTCGCCTGCATGCAGGCAAGCACCGGCAACAGGGCGACGGCCAGCGGACAGGGCTGTCGGGCGGGAAATTGCAGCTTGGTACACGGGGACAATCGGGGCATTTCCGGATTCCGGCAAAGGCATGCCTGCCGTCGTTGGAAGACGGGACGGGCATGGCAGGGCAAGGGGCATGGACCACGGCGGGCCGACGGGATGTGTGTCTGGCGAGCACGCCAGATGAGGCTTTCACCGTAAACCTTGAAATATATATCTAGGTTAACGGAGTCGCGGCGATCTGCAAACCCGGCTGACCGGCATGACGCAGGATCGTGAGCACGGTGCATCTTCCACGCCGGATGAAACAGGCGCGTGCGGCGGCGATCGGGCGGGCGGCGCGTGCCGTCAGCGTGTTTTGCCGGCAGCCTGCAAATGGGCCAGCAATGCGCGGGCGGGCGGGGGCAGTGCCTGCACGTTGCGGAAGCACAGGGACAATTGGCGGCGGGTCCAGGCGTCGTCCATCGCAAGACAGCGCACGCCCGCCATCCTGGTCCGACGCGCCGCCGTGGCCGGCACGATGGCCACGCCGACGCCAGCGGCCACCATGCGCAGCATGCCGTCGAAGCTGCGCAGGCGGATGCGGATGTCGGCGCTGAAACCTTCGCGCGCCGCATGTTCGTCGACGTGGTCTTGCAACGCGCTGCCATCGCCCAGGCCGACGAAGCGCTCATCGGCCAGCGCGGCGAAGCGGACGTGGCGAACGGCCGCAAGCCGATGTCCGGCCGGAACGGCCAGCACCAGCCGGTCCAGTGCGAAGGGGCGCAGTTGCAAGCCCCCGGCATCGAGCGCATCGGTGACGATGCCGAGGTCG
>DMID01000088.1:12058-15299 GCA_003449195.1 Lysobacteraceae bacterium
CCACGCTGGTGGTGCGCTCCTTCAGCTCGACATCCACGTCCGGGTGCGCGGCCAGCCAGCGGGACAACGGTCCGGGCAGGTGCTCGGTGATGGCCACGGTATTGGCCAGCAGACGCACGCGCCCCCGCCGGCCGCGCGCAAAATCGGCCAGCTCGCCGCGCAGCATCGCGTCCTGGCGCAGCATCAGGCGCGCATGGTGGGCCAGCGATTCGCCGGCGGCGGTGGCATGCACGCCGCGTGCATGGCGGTCGAGCAGGCGCATGCCGGCATCGTCCTCCATCTGCCGCAGGCGCTCGCTGGCGGCTGCAAGCGAAAGATGCGCGCGGGCGGCGCCTGCGGTGATGCTGCCGGCATCGAGCACGTGCACGAACAAGCGCAGATCGGCGAGATCCAGATGCATGAGGATTCGGCCGGGCCGAAGGCTTGGGGGCGATTTCCGCATTGTGCCGCAGTCGTGGCCGGTGTCGAATCGACAGCATGCAGATCGACCCATCGACTCTCTGGTTGCCGTGCACGACGGCATTCGTGCTGGCTGGCTTCGTGAAAGGTGCCACCGGGATGGGGCTGCCGACGGTGGTGATGGTGCTGTTGGCCGGCGTGATGCCGGTGCCGGCTGCGGCCGCCTTGCTGGTCTTGCCTTCGCTGGTCACCAATGCGCAGCAGGTGCTGGCCGGGCCGGAGGCGGCGGTTTTGCTGCGGCGCTTGTGGCCGATGTTCGCGGCGCTTGTGGCAGGCACCTTGCTGGCCGCACCACTGCTCGCAGGAGGCGGACATGCGGTCTCGCCGGGCTGGCTCGGTCTGGTGGTGATCGCCTATGCGTTGCAGGCATTGCGGCCACGGCCGTGGCGAGTATCGGCGCACAGCGAGGCATGGTTGTCGCCGGTGGTGGGCACCTTGGCGGGCGTGGCCGGCAGCGCAACCGGGGTGTTCCTGGTGCCTTCGGTGCCTTACCTGCAGGCGCTCGGGCTTGAACGGGATGCGCTGGTGCAAGCGCTTGCGCTGTCGTTTGCGGTGTCGACACTGGCACTGGCCGCCGTGCTGTTGCGGCATGGCTTGTTCGATGCCCGGGCCATTGTCTGGTCAGCGAGCATGGTGGTGCCGGCTCTGGCCGGCCTCGCCGCAGGCAATGCGCTGCGGCGGAGGATCAGCGCAACGGTGTTCCGCCGCGCCTTTCTGGCATGCCTGCTGCTTCTGGGCGGCGAGCTGGCATGGCGTGCCTGGGGCTGATGCCAGCCCCCGGTCGCGAGGACTGCCCTGCTTACTTGCGCACGCAGCGGCGCTCGACCACGCGATCGCCGTGGGAGTCCTGATACTTGCCTTGGGCGTAACGGCCTGCGGCGGCTCCTGCCACGGCACCGCCGACGGTGGCCAGCTTGCGGCCGTCGCCCTTGCCGATCTGGTTGCCGAGCAAACCACCGACCACGGCACCGGTCGCAGTGCCGGCGATGCGGTTGGAGTCCTTGCTGTTCTTCTTCACTTCGACGTTATGGCAGACCACGCGCGTGCCATCGCTGAAACGGCGGCCTTCATCCTTCGGGCCGTAGGCATGCGCCGCGAAGGCCGGCAAGGTGGCCAGCATGAAGGGCAGGGCGCACAGGAAGCGGGTGGAGGTATTCATCGTGAAGCCTCGGGTCTGGGTTGGATTCCGAGCGATGTGAACGCACCATGCCGCAATCCAAGGTGAATGCGCGCCACGCCGCACGTCGTGGCACCGGTTGTTTCAACGGGCCTTCACCGCAGGCTTGTCAGCGGAAACGGAATCGATCCGGGCCAGCGTGTCGCGAATGTCGCACTGGGCCTCCTTGCCAGTTTCGCCATAGAGTTTTTCGATGATCTGCAAGGAGCGTTCGGCATGCCGTCTGGCGGCGGGGCGCTTGCCCAGTGCCAGTTCCGCTTCGGCCAGCCCGCGCAGGATCTCGGCCGTCACCTGATGCACATCGCCCAGCCTGGCCTCGGCGATGCCGAGCAGCGCGGTTTGCTCGTGCTCGGCCGCAAGTGCTTGCCCATCGGCCAGCAACCAGTTGGCATGGTTGTGCCGGGCGATGATGGTGTTGAACGCGTCGGCGCCGTAATGCTTGATGCTGTATTCCATGGCTTGCCGGTAATAGGGGCCGGCGGCCTCCACCTTGCCCTGTTCGCGCAGCGCGCTGCCCAGCAGGCTGCCGATGTTTGCGGCCATTTCGCTGTCGGCGCCGTACAGGTGCACCACCGATGCCAGCAGTGGATGCAGTTCGGTTTCGGCCACGGCGAACCGGCGTTCCTGCAAGTGCAGGATGGCGATCTGCCGGCGGGCAAAGATCGTCAGCGGATGATCCGCTCCGTTCAGGCGCATGCGCCGTTCGATGAGGTCGCGGTACAGCGGCTCCGCTGCGTCGCGCTGGCCGGATTCCACCAGCATGTCGGCATAGCGTTTTTCCGCGTCGAGGCGCTGCTGGTCATCGGCCGGCATCAGGGCCGACAAGGCCGAGAATGCATCGCGCCCCATGTGCAGGCCTTCCTGTGCCTTGCCTTGGTAGAACAGGCTGAGCGAAAGACGCGAACGCATGTCCTCGGCCAGCCAGCGCCAGGCCGCAGGGCCACGCTCGGCAGCGGCGATTCCTTCGCGCAGCACCTGGGTGGCCTGGACTTCGCGACCGGCCGACCCGAGCGCATCTCCCATGATCTGCAGGGCGCGCAGGCGCTGGAATTCGAGCTGGCCGGGGTGGCGCGCAGCCAGCGTGCGCACCGACTGCAGGTGGGCGATGGCCTTGTCGTATTCGGACAGGCTGATCAGGTTGATCGCCAGAAGCAGCTCCATATCCGCCTGCACGTCGGGAAACGCGGCCAGGTCGCGCGAGGCGCGGGCCGAAGCCCGGTTCAGCACGTGCAGCATCAGCGTCTTGTCGGCGCCTTGGGCAATGGCCGGGTCGACGCTGTCGAGGATGGAGGACAGATAATCCGCCGTGACTTTGGCGCGCTGGGCTTCCTGGCGGGCCTGATGCAACGACCATCCGGTGGCGGCCAGCCCGCCGACCAGCACCAGCAGCAGCGCGCCGGCGGACGACACCGCCAAGCGGTTGCGTCGGACGAACTTGCGCAGCATCGCAAAGCGGCCGTTGCCGCCGGCCCGCACCGGGTAATGGCCCAGCCAGCGGTGCAGGTCTTCCAGCAATGCGGACACCGCGTCGTAACGCGCGGCCGGATCGGGCTGCAATGCCATCGTCGCGATCGCATCCAGCCCGTCGCGGCAGTCGCGTGCAAG
>DMID01000119.1:0-157 GCA_003449195.1 Lysobacteraceae bacterium
CCTGCGCGAAGCCGCGCGCCTGCTTGGCCGCGAACCGGCGCTGCTGCTGCATGGCGGCGGTGCGGAAGCCCTGCTGCCGTGGTTGCCGACCGCATCGGAACGGCCACGGCTGGTGCTGGAAGGCCTGGCCGCATGGGCGCGCGAGAACGCATCGGCC
>DMID01000119.1:220-3018 GCA_003449195.1 Lysobacteraceae bacterium
GCATCGGCCACGGGCTAGAATCTGCACATGATCGCGCGCGTCCTCATCGTCGTACTGGCGGTGCTCAACCTCGGTGCCGCCCTGTGGTGGGGCCTGCACCGCCCGGCTGCGGTGCAGGCCGCCACCGCATTGCCGCCCGGCGTGGCCCGCCTGCAATTGTGGCGTGAGGTTTCGGCACAGGCTCCGCGGCTCCCCACCGAGCCGGAAGCCGAACCCGAGACACCGGCGGTTGCGCCGGCACCATCCGCATCGGCAAAGCCCGCGCAGGCGGTTGCGACAACGGCCGATGTCCAGGCCAAGCCGGATGCTCCGGTGCAGGCGCGTTGCTACAGCTACGGGCCGTATCCCGACCGTGCCGCCGCGCAAGAAGCCAAGGGCAAGCTGGGGCAGCTCGAACGCTCGGTCTTGCGGGAATTGCCCGTGCCGGCCACGCCCGGCACCAGTTATCGCGTGTTCCTGCCCTCGGATGCGGCCGGCACCGATGCCGCGGTGGCCAAACTCAAGGCCGTCGGCATTGCCGACTACTACGTGATCCGTGCCGGCGAAAAGGCCAACAGCATCGCGCTGGGCCTGTACCGCAAGCGTGATGGTGCCGAGGTACGGCAGGCCGAGCTGCGCAAGGCCGGCATCGAGGCGAAGATCGAAACCCAAGGCGCGCCGGCCTCGCAATGGTGGCTGGATGCGGCATTTGCTGGCAAGGCGCCGGCGGCGGAATCCGGGCGGCGCCAATCGCTGGATTGCGCATCGATGCGCTAGAATCCGCGGGCCTCGACGGCCCGCGCGCCGCCCTCGCCGCTTTAGCTCAGTTGGTAGAGCAGCTGCCTTGTAAACAGCAGGTCATCCGTTCGATTCGGATAAGCGGCACCATCCCTTGCGCCATGTCCGTGCCTGCGGTGTCCCGCAGGTGGCACGCATGTGCTTGCACATCCGCTTTGTCCGGCTTGCATCCGTCAAGCCGGGTGCCGGCAATGCCTGAATGCTTTCCGCGCGGCGGCCGATGCCTTCACGCCGGGTAGACGGTGTGCCCTTCAGATTCGATCCCCACCGGCGTAGGCGAATGCCTGCGTCCGGATCGCGCAACGAAAGCAAGGATGGTCCTGATGAAGCGATTGATGATGATGGCGGTGCTGGGCCTGTGTGCCGCAGGCATGCTGAGCGGCTGCAACACGGTGGCCGGTGCCGGCAAGGACATGCAGAAAGCGGGCTCGAAGGTCGAGACAACGGCCGAGAAATGCAGCGACGGCAAGTGCTGAGCCGGCGGCCCGTTGACCACGCACATTCACCAAACCGAGGGGGAGTATCGATGAAGCGTTCCGTCATTCTGGTGGTACTGGCCGTGTTTTCGATCGGCATGCTGGCCGGCTGCAATACGGTCAAGGGCGCGGGCAAGGACATCAAGGGCGCCGGCGAGAAGATCGAGGACGCCGCCAAGAAGTGACCGCGCAGCGCCGGCGTCGACAAAGGCGCCGGCCGCCTTGCGGGCCGGGTACCGCGTCCGGTTTCGGCGCAGCAGATGGATTCCCTTATCATCCCGGGCGGTCCGTACCCGGGAGAATCCTGATGAAGCGCAAGTCCGTTTGGCTGGTGTCCGCCGCACTGATGGCGTTCGTGTTGTCCGCATGCAATACCGTGGCCGGCGTCGGCAAGGACGTCGAGAAGGCCGGCGAGAAGATCCACGACGCCGCGCGCCGTTGATTTTCGACACGCTGGCATGACGGGCGAAGGGCCGGAGCGATCCGGCCCTTCGCCGTTTCCGCCGGAGTGCGGCGGGCGGTGCAGTAAACTGGCGGCTCGATTCAGCGCCCGAGTTTTCGCATGACCACCCGCGTCCTCACCGGCATCACCACGTCCGGCACCCCGCATCTGGGCAACTACGTCGGCGCCGTGCGCCCGGCGATTGTCGCCAGCCAGGCCGCCGGTGCCGAGAGTTTCTATTTCCTGGCCGACCTGCACAGCCTGATCAAGGCGCAGGACCCGGGCAAGACCCAGCGTTCCACGCTGGAAATCGCCGCCACGTGGCTGGCGGCGGGGCTGGACCCGGACAAGGTGTGGTTCTACCGCCAGAGCGACGTGCCGGAAACCACCGAGCTGATGTGGCTGCTGACCTGCGTGGCCGGCAAGGGCATCCTCAACCGCGCGCATGCCTACAAGGCGGCCGTGGACAAGAACCGCGCCGACAGCGAGGACGACGATACCGGCATCACCGCAGGCTTGTTCATGTACCCGGTGCTGATGGCGGCGGACATCCTGATCTTCAACGCGCACAAGGTGCCGGTGGGGCGCGACCAGATCCAGCACATCGAGATGGCGCGCGACTTCGCCCAACGCTTCAACCATGTGTACGGCGAGGAGTTCTTCGTCCTGCCAGAGGCGCTGGTGGACGACAACGTGGCCACGCTGCCCGGCCTGGACGGGCGCAAGATGAGCAAGAGCTATGGCAACACGATCCCGCTGTTCGTCCCGCGCGCGGAGCTGAAGAAGCTGGTCTTCTCCATCGTCACCGACTCGCGCGCGCCGGGCGAGCCGAAGGACACCGAAGGCTCGGCGCTGTTCCAGCTCTACCAGGCCTTCGCCACGGCGGAGGAAACGGCTGCGTTCGCACAGGCGTTTGCCGACGGCATCGGCTGGGGCGAGGCCAAGCAGGCCTTGTTCGAGCGCATCGACGCGGAGATTTCGCCGATGCGCGAACGCTACGAGGCGCTGATCGCCGAACCGGCAAGGATCGAGGCGATCCTGCGCGCGGGCGGGGCAAAGCTGCGCGAGCGCTACGCCATCCCGCTGCTGGCGCGCCTGCGCGA
>DMID01000032.1:0-1021 GCA_003449195.1 Lysobacteraceae bacterium
GCACGAGGCGCGCGCGCTGCAGAGTCTGGCCGGTCAGCCCGACGTGCCGGCGCTGCTGGCCTGGGATGGTCGCCATCTGGACCGCAGCCACCTGCCCGGGGCGGCGATGCATCAGCGTCCGCCGCATGGCGACGTGGCGTATTTCCATGCCGCCCGCCGCCTGCTGCAACAGGTGCACCGGCACGGCGTGGCCCACAACGATCTGGCCAAGGAAGCCAACTGGCTGGTGCTGGAAGACGGCCGCCCCGGCCTGATCGACTTCCAACTGGCCGTGCTCGGACCGCCACGCGCACGCTGGATGCGCCTGCTCGCGCGCGAGGACCTGCGCCACCTGCTCAAGCACAAGCGCACCTATTGCCCCGGCGCGATCACCCCGGTGGAGCGGCGCCTGCTCAAGCGCACCTCGTGGTTCCGCGACCTGTGGTTCCGCACCGGCAAGCCGGTGTACCGCTTCGTCACCCGGCGCGTGCTGCACTGGGAAGACAACGAAGGCCGCGGTCCGCGCGCCTGATTGCTTGGTTCACGGGGGCCGCCGCGGTTGTTGTGCGTTGCGATGGACATGCGGCGCGCGGGGAGGGCGGTTGCGTGCGGACGTGTTGCAGACGGCACGTCATGTGCCCCGACGCGCAGCGCCCGGCCGGGCATGCGCTGGCCATCGAATCGCTCGATGCGATGGCCGGACCTTGGCCAAGGGGCTTGGCCGAAATGAGCTTTTGATCCGGGAGCATGCGATGACGTCACTGGCCGGCAAGACCTTGTTCATCACCGGCGCCTCGCGCGGCATCGGCCTGGCCATCGCGCTGCGTGCCGCGCGCGACGGTGCCAACGTGGCCATCGCGGCCAAGTCGGCGGTGGCCAACCCCAAGCTGCCCGGCACCATCCACAGCGCGGCCGAGGCGGTGGAGCAGGCCGGCGGCAGCGCGCTGGCGCTCAAGTGCGACATCCGCGACGAGGAGCAGGTGCGCGCCGCCGTCGCCGCCACGGTGGATGCCTTCGGCGGCATCGACATCCTGGTCAACAA
>DMID01000032.1:1151-6319 GCA_003449195.1 Lysobacteraceae bacterium
CGCGGCAGCTTCCTGTGCGCGCAGGCCTGCCTGCCGCAGCTGTTGCAGGCGGCCAATCCGCACATCCTGAGCCTGTGCCCGCCGCCCTCGCTGGAGCCGAAGTGGTGGGGGCCGCATACCGGCTACACGTTGGCCAAGATGGGCATGAGCCTGGTCACGCTGGGGCTGGCGGCCGAGTTCGGCCCGCAGGGCGTGGCGGTCAATGCGCTGTGGCCGCGCACGCTGATTGCCACCGACGCGATGAACATGATCCCCGGCGTGTCCGCCGCCAACGGCCGCCGCCCGGAGATCGTGGCCGATGCCGCGCATGCGGTGCTGGTCCGGCCGGCAGCCGGTTTCCACGGGCAGTTCCTGCTCGACGACGAGGTGCTGGCGCAGACAGGCATCACCGATCTGTCCGGTTATGCGGTGGACCCGTCGGCACCGCTGCTGCCGGATCTGTTTCTCGATTGACGCGGTGCGGTTGCGGGCACTGGCCGGGATACGGCGTCGCCATGCCGCGTCTCGACCGATCCGGCCGCAGACGCTAAGGTGCCCGCCTCCCGTGGCCGCCTTGTCGGCGCCGCGTCCCGTTTCCCCGCGCGCCGCCGGCGCGCCGTACCGGAGATCCTCGGCATGAAATACCTGCACGCCATGCTGCGCGTCCGCGACCTGGACGCCACCTCGAAGTTCTTCACCGAAGGCCTGGGCCTGCACCAGACCCGCCGCATCGACAACGAGGCCGGCAAGTTCTCGCTGGTGTATTTCGCCGCGCCGGCCAATCCCGAGGCCGAAGTCGAGCTGACCCTCAACTGGGGCTCGGACGAGGATTACGGCAGCGCCCGCAACTTTGGCCACCTGGCCTTCGAGACCGACGACATCTACGCCCTGTGCGCGCACCTGCAGGGCATGGGCATCGTCATCAACCGCCCGCCGCGCGACGGCCGCATGGCCTTCGTGCGCAGCCCGGACCTGATTTCCATCGAACTGTTGCAGAAGGGCGATGCCCTGCCGCCGGCCGAACCGTGGGCGTCGATGCCCAATACCGGGGTGTGGTGATGCAGGGGTAGAAGGCTTGCCCTCGGGGGTGGGGGCAGGCCGTTGCCGGAAAACGGGGCGTGCCGGCGTGAGTGGTGTATGGGGAATGCCGGCCGTGCACCCTGCGTGATGGGCTTGCTCAAGTTTTTCCGGTAGAGGTCGTAACGGTTCGATATCGCGGGTTGCGATTGACGTCGGCCATCAGGGGCACGCCGGACATCTGGTGGGCTTGGTCCAGAAATGAATACAGGGGTTGTAATGCATACAGAGGATGCGGACGCAGCGCTGCGCCGCGAGTATCGGGGCGCCGTGATCGGCACTGGACTCGGCTTGGCGGCGTGCGTGCATGGGCCGGGCCGGGATTGGCATGGGCGTGATGGAGTTCGGTCGTTTTCTTCGGCAAGGGGGGCTGCATGAAAAGCTCATGTGCCGCGCTGTCCGTTGCCACCGGTATTGCTTCGAGCCTTCGCTCTTCGAGAAATGCCATGTCCCGCGCACGCAAGCTGTTTGCGGTTTCCCTTGGTCTGCTGCTGTTGGCGTTCATCCAGCCGGCACTGGCGGTGACGGCTTACGTCACGTTCAACACGGCGAGCGGCTACCTGGCCAACGGCAACCAGTTCCCCGGCGAGATCATTTTTTTCCGTTCTTCTGTTGCCAATGCAGGCAATGATTACGAAGCCATTCCCGGTCGGTTGACGATCAGCGGGAACGTGACCAATGCTGCGGTTGACCTCGGCAGCACCGGCGGCTATTTCACAGCCGGATTCAACAATAATCAGGCGTCGAGTGCGATGGGGTGCACCACTTCGCCGATCAATTATTTCACGTCGACCCCGAATTTGGCATCGAATGCCACGTTCAACGTCACCATCACGTGCACGACGCCCAATTCGGCGCCGACGGATATCACGCTGAGCAATGCCACGGTATCGACCACTGCGGGCAGCAATGCGGTAGTGGGCACGCTGTCCGCCACTGATGCAGATAGTGGCGATACGTTCACCTATTCGCTGGTATCCGGAACGGGCAGTACCGACAACGCTTTGTTCACCATCAGCGGAAATACGCTGCGCGTCACCAATGCCGCGGCCCTGGCGGCAGGCAGCCACAGTGTGCGCATCCGGGTGACCGACAGCGGCAATGCCTTCTACGAGATGGCTTTTGCCATAACGGCAATGCCGCCGCCCACTGTCACCAGCCTCTCGCCAGTGTTCGGTCTGGTCACCGGGGGCACCACGGTGACGATCACCGGTACCGGGTTCACCGGGGCCACGGCCGTCGCGTTCGGCGGCACGGCCGCCGCCGGTTTCACCATCAACAGCGACACACAGATCACCGCCACGGCCCCGGCCGGCAGCGCCGGCACGGTGGATGTGAGAGTTACCACGCCCGGCGGCACCAGTGCCACCGGCGTGGCGGATCACTACACCTATGCGGCTCCGCCCACGGTCGCCAGCATCGCGTTCATCGCTGGCGGTGGCCCATTCAAGGTGGGCGATCAGATCACCATCCGGGTGCAGTTCGACAAGAACGTCGTCATCACCGGATCGCCGACGCTGCTACTGGAAACCGGTTTGATCGATCGGGTTGCCACGGCCTTGACAATAGGCGGCAATTTCGTGGACTTCCGATACACCGTGCAGGCCGGCGACCAGAGCGCCGATCTGGATTACCAGAGCAGCAACGCGCTGTCGGCCAATGGCGGCACCATTGGCGATGCGACCGGCAACGTCGCCGTGCTGACCTTGCCCGCGCCCGGCACGGCGGGTTCGCTGGGTAGTGGCTTCAATTTCGTAGTCGACGGCGTGGCGCCTGTGGTCACGGGCATCGTCCCGGATGCGGGTGCGACCGCCGCTGCAACGTCGGTGAATTACACCGTGACCTTCAGCGAGGCGGTCACGGGCGTTGATGCCAACGACTTCACGTTGACGTCAACGGGCACGGCGTTCGGCAGCATCGCTGGCGTGTCAACGAGCAACAACCTCACTTACACCGTTACCGTCAACACCATCACCGGCAACGGCACGTTGCGGCTGGATCTCAAGAGCAGCGGCACCGGCATCCAGGACCTCGTCGGCAACGCCGTGAGCGGCGGCTTCACCAGTGGCACCACGCACACGGTGGCGATGGCCACGGTGCCCGGCGCGCCGACCATCGCCACGGCCACCGCCGGCAATGCGCAGGCCACGGTGAGCTTCACCGCGCCGGCCAGCGACGGCGGCGCGGCGATCACCAGCTATACGGTGATGTCCAGCCCCGGCGGGATTACTGCCGCCGGCAACGCGAGCCCGATCACGATCACCGGGCTGACCAATGGCACGGCCTATACCTTCACCGTGACCGCGACCAACAGCATGGGGCCGGGCATGGCGTCGTCCCCATCGGCCAGCGTGACCCCCGGCACCGCGCCGGTTGTCATCAGCGTGGCGGTGCCCGCCAACGGTCGATACGTGACGGGCCAGAACCTGGATTTCACCGTCAATTGGGATCAGGCGGTCATCATCACTCCGCCCGCGCAGATCTCGCTCGTGATTGGCAGCGCGACGGTGGTTGCCGACTATCTGTCCGGGTCGGGCACGTCAGCGACGACATTCCGCCACACTGTCCAGGCCGGCGAAGTCGACGACGACGGTATCGCGGTGGGGGCGTTGGCATCTCCCGGCGGGCCGATAAGGGCCGCTGTCAGCGGAATCGGCGCGATGTTGACCCTCAATTCCGTCGGTTCGACGGCGGGCGTGCTGGTGGGTGCTCCGACGCTGGTGCTGATCCCGCCCAGCCTGCCGGGTGCCATGGCGGGCATCGCCTATAACCAGACGTTGGGCACCCTTGGCGGCACGGCGCCGTATAGCTACGCGGTGACCGCCGGTACGCTGCCGGCGGGGCTGACGTTGTCTGCAGGGGGCGTGCTGTCGGGCACGCCAACGGCCGCGGGCATGTTCAACGTGATGATCACCGCGACCGACAGCAATGCCTATACGGGCTCGCAGGCCTACGCGCTGCTGGTGTTGCCACCGATGCTGGCGCTGACGCCGGCGGCGGCGACGTTGCCGGCGGCTACCGCAAGTTCGGCCTACAGCCAGAGCTTCGCTGCCACGGGCGGCAGCGCACCGTATTCGTATGCGGTGACGGCCGGTGCGTTGCCGGCGGGCCTGACGCTGAACGCGGCCACGGGCGTGCTGTCGGGTACGCCGACGGCAGCGGGGACGTTCAACGTGAGCATCACGGCGACGGACAGCAGCACCGGCACGGGCGCGCCGTTCACGGCGTCGAAGGCCTACACGCTGACGGTGGCGGCACCCAGCCTGGTGATCGAGCAGGCGAGCCTGCCGGATGCCTCCGGCGATCAGGCCTACAGCCAGCAGCTGACGGTGCAAGGCGGCGCGGCGCCCTATCGTTTCGACGTGTCGGCCGGCAGTTTGCCGACGGGCTTGAGTCTGTCGGCTTCCGGCCAGTTGTCGGGCAAGCCGACCGTTGCCGGCCATTACGACTTCACCGCACGGGTTACCGATGCCAACGGTTTCACCGGCACACGGGCGTATTCGATCAGTGTCACGTCTTCGGCGCAGGCGATCACGGCCTTTGTCGCAACGCCGACGGCGCCGGTGTATGCCGATGGCGGCACATTCACCGTGTCGGCTCACGGCGGTGCTTCGGGAAATCCGGTGGTGTTCACCAGCCTGAGCTCATCTGTCTGCGTGGTGCAGGGCGCCACCGTCACCATGCGCGCGGCCGGCATGTGCTCGCTGGCGGCCGAGCAGGCCGGCAATGCCATGTATGCGGCGGCGGCCCAGGTGCGGCTGGACGTGGGCATTGCGGCGGCCATTCCGTCGATGACATGGCTGGACGGCCTCAGCAAGACCTATGGCGAGGCCGATTTCGACCTGCCCGATCCGCACAGCAACAGCACCGGTGCTTTCACCTTCACCAGTTCCGACCCGGCCGTGGCACGGGTCAGCGGGCGTACCGTGACGCTGGTGGCCCAGGGCAGTGCCACGCTGATCGCCACGCAGGCGGCGGCAGGCAACTATGCGGGCACCACGGCATCGGTGCGGCTGGTGGTGGGCGCACGGCCGGACCCGGTGGCCGATCGCCAGGTGACCGGCGGCGTGCAGGCCCCGGGCGATGGCGGCCCGCGGGTCGGGCAGGGGGAG
>DMID01000143.1:0-4851 GCA_003449195.1 Lysobacteraceae bacterium
GCGGCGGCGGCGGCGGCGGCGGGGGTGGCGGCGCATCGACCAGCGTCACCTGCACGTTTTTCTCTTCGTCCGGAGCCACCTTGGGCGCCACGGCGGGAATCAACAACAACATCAACGCCGCGGCATGCAGCGCGATGACGAAAGCGATACCGATGATGCGCGCCCAGTTCAGGCCAGTGCCTTCCTCGCTGCGCGGGTATCGAGAAACGGCCAGTTGTTCAGTCATTCGCCAATGGCTCGGGTTGGTGGTGGCAGATTGCGGAACGGCCCATCCCTGTGGCCTGATTCTTGACTCGAGACCCGGTTCGATGAACAGGGCTCGAATCTCCAAGCTTATACCAATTTACTAGCTCTCGACCCGGATGGTAACCGGTTTCTGGCACATTATTTGAGGTTGATGATCTTCTTCGCATCGGCCGGATTGCGCACGCCCTTGGCCAGTGCCTGTTGGGCCGCCTGCTTGGCTTCCGGCACCCGGCCTTCCTGCCAGAGCACCTTGGCCAGGTTGAGGTAGGTCTCGCCATCCTTGGACAGCGGTGCGGCCTTTTGCCAGGCATCGATCGCCTTGGCGGTCTGCTGCGGTTCGCTGTAGTAGTACGACTGGGCAAGCGCCAGATAGACCTGATAGTCCGGCTTGAGGATGCCTTTCTGGATGCCCTCGTTGATGATCGCGATGACGTCCTTCTCGTGGCCATCCATGTTGGCGTAGGTCGAATAGAGCTGCTTGTATTCGCGCTCGTCGGTCAGCTGGCCGGCGGCACGCAGCTTCTCCATGATCGCGGCCGCCTTGTCCATCTGCTCGTTCTGCAGGTACATGCTGGCGAGGTTGACCTGGGCCTTCTTGTCGTCCGGGCTGGCGGCGGCAATCTTTTCGGCCAGCGCGACGGCCTTCTGCGGCTCGCCGGCTTCGGCGTAGCAGGCCATCAGGATCTGGCGCCAGTTGTCCTTGGCTTCGGGCGAGGCCACGGCCTGTTCCAGCACCGGGATGGCTTCCTTGTACTTTTCCTGCTGGTACAGCGCCTGGCCCTTGATGATCAGGTCCTGCGGGCGCTGGCTCTTGGTTTCGGCCAGGTACTTGTCGAGGGTGGCGGTGCCTTCGGCCCACTGCTCGTCCTGCAGTTCGAGCTGGGCCAGCATCAGCATCGACTGGTAGTGGCCGTTGTTGTCCAGTCCGTCGAACTGCAGCACCTGCTTGAGGTAGGTCTTGGCGGCGGCATTGTCGTCGCTGTTGTAGGCGCACTGCGAGGCGATCTGCGCGGCCAGCGACTTGTCGTAGGCGTTGGCGCCTTCGGTGGCGAGGATTTCATCGGCGAGGGTACGCGCCTTGGCGAAATCTTCCTTGTTGTAGGCGTCGATCATCTTCTGCAGCTTCGGGCCGGCCTTGGAAGAAGGCTTGGCTTCCGGCGCCTTGCGGGTGGCTTCCGGGTACAGCACTTCGGCCTTGGCATTCTTGCCCGAACGCTCGGAGCGATCGGGCTGGGCCACGGCCTGGGTGACGACGGCGCCGCCCAGGGCGGCCGCGATCACGATCGACAACAGGACGCGGTTGTGGGTACGGAATTTCATGACTTCACCTGTGTGTTGACGGCACGCGCCTGCGCGCGAAGGCCTGAGTGCGGGAATGAATGGGACAAAAGCTAGCAGAATCGTGGAGACGGGGGGTAGCGTACGGACGGGTCGGGCGCGGGTAGGTCAGCGACAATGCGGTACCCGACCCGCCTGCCGGGCCGCGGCATACACGGGCATCAGCGCCGGTGCATCGTTGCGCAACGTGCGGATGCGGTTTTCGGGATCGGGGTGGGTGGACAGCCACTGCGGCTGCCGTGCACCGCCGGCCGCCATCATGTTCTGCCACAGATCCACCGCCTTGGACGGGTCGAAACCGGCATCGGCCATCAGGCGCTGGCCGACGACGTCGGCCTCGGCCTCTTGCTCGCGCGTGTTGCGCAGCAGGTAAACGCCTGCGCCTTCGCTGCCCAGCTGGCCGTAGCCGCTGCCGAGCAATGCGCCGAGCAGGCTCACGCCGATCTGGGCATTCATCTGGCGGGTGATGCGTTCGTCGTGGTGATGGGAAACGACGTGGCCGATCTCGTGGCCGAGCACGGCGGCCAGTTCGTCCTGATTCCTGGCCACGGTGAAGATGCCGGTGTTGACGCCGACCTTGCCACCCGGCAGTGCGAATGCATTGGGCTCGGCATCGACGAACAAGGCCGTTTCCCAGCGCGTGCTGCGCCATTGCGCCGGCAGACGCGCCACCAGGGCATCGACCACGCAGCGCACGTAGGCGTTCTGCTTGGGGTCGGTGTCGATCTTCTCTTTCGCCTTGGCTTCGGCGAAAGCCTGCGCTCCCATCTGGTCGAGCTGTGACTGCGACACGCCGCCCACGTACTGGCGCCGGCCGGTCGGCGAAGTCGTGGTGGCGCAACCGGCCAGCAGGCTTGCCGCCAGCAACAGGGGAATCAGGCGTTTCATCTCGATCTCGTCCAGGCACCGTCCGTCACGGTGCGCATGCTACCCGCCGATTTTCGCGCATCGCGTGAACTTTCCGCCATTGCACTTCAGCTCAAGGCGAACAAGGCGATGGCGTTGTTGAGCGCATGGGCGATGATCGCGGCCCACAACGACCCCGTCCGCCGGTACACGCCGGCAAAGACCATGCCCATGGCGCCGTAGACGGACCACAGCGGCAGGCTCTCGCGCCAGCCCTGCGTGCCCGGCAACTCGTGCAGCAGCGCAAAGGCAAGGCTGGTCAGGACCATGCCGAGCCATGGCCGGCCGGCCTGCCACAGGCGTCCGAACAACACCCGGCGGAACAGCAACTCCTCGTACATCGGCGCCAGCAACACCGCGAACACCGCCATCGCACACGGGAAGCCGTCCATGCCGTCTTCCACCATCGCTTCGTTGGTCGGCGTGACGTCCACGCCCAGCCAGTCGCTCAAGCGCGTGCCGAACTGGCCGGCGACGAGTACCGCGGCCACCGCCAACGCGATCCAGCCCCAGGTGGATGCCTTGCCGAGTGCACGCAGGCTGGCGGCGCACTCGGCTGCAGTGGCCGGCCTGCGCCAGAAATACAGCAGCAAGGCCGCGCCCCCCGTGCTGAACAAGGCCACCAGCATCTGCGCCAGCGCGCCCGGCTGGCTGATGGCACTGGCCACCGCGTCCGCATCCGGTTCGGCCATCCCGGCCGCGACGAACACGGCCTTGACCACCATCCATGCGGCCATGCCGGCCACGCCGAGGCCCAGCATCATGGCCGTGGCGATGGCCAGATCGAACAGGAAACTGCGCAAGGCCCCCGATGATGGCGCGCGTGGCGCATCGTCCGGGGGGAGGACGACGGCCATGCGTCGGATCTCCGGAAATCGGCGGTTCGGCGGCGGCGATGCGCCGACGGTCAGATGTCGAGGTTGGCGACCTTCAGCGCGTTGTCCTCGATGAATTCGCGGCGCGGCTCCACCACATCGCCCATCAAGGTGCTGAACACCTGGTCGGCGGCCATCGCATCCTGGATGCGCACCTGCAGCAGGCGCCGCGTTTCCGGGTTCACCGTGGTATCCCACAACTGCTCGGGGTTCATTTCACCCAGGCCCTTGAAGCGCTGGATCTGGCGGCCCTTCTTGGCTTCCTCGAGCAACCAGGCCTGCGCCTGCGCGAACGTGGATACCGCCTGCGAACGGTTGCCGCGGACGATCTGCGCGCCTTCGCGGATCAGGCCGTGCAGGCTGGCCGCGCACTCGCGCAGCACCTTCAGCTCGCCGCTCTCGAACGTGGACAAGGGCACGACCTGGATGAGCTCTTCGCCCATGTGCCGGCGCGTGGCCAGCAAGGCCGGCAGGCGATGCTCGGTAGCTGGTTGCAATTGCAACGAATACTTCGCGCTACCGAGGCTGCCTTGGTTGAGCTTGGCTTCCAGCGCGTCCAGTTCTTCGCGCTGATGGGTGTAGCGAGCCAGATGAGCCGGGTCCAGCGGCACGAAGTCGATCAGCGCTTCGAGCAAGGTGGGGTCGTAGCGGTGCGCATTGCGGGCGATGGCTTCCCTGGCGGCGGCATAGCCGACCAGCAGCTTTTCCAGTGCCTCGCCGGTGATCGGCGGCTCGCCGTCGGCGGGAATCAGGGCCGCACCTTCCACCGCGCTGTTGGCCAGATAGGCATCCAGCGCCGGGTCGTCCTTCAGGTACAGCTCCTGCTTGCCCTGCTTGATCTTGTACAGCGGCGGCAGGCCGATGTAGACGTAGCCACGCTCGATCAGCTCCGGCATCTGCCGGTAGAAGAACGTCAGCAGCAAGGTGCGGATGTGCGCGCCGTCGACGTCGGCGTCGGTCATGATGATGATCTTGTGGTAGCGCAGCTTGTCCGGGTTGTACTCGTCGCGGCCGATGCCGGTACCCAGCGCGGTGATCAGCGTACCGACCTGGTCGGACGACAGCATGCGATCGAAGCGCGCGCGCTCCACGTTGAGGATCTTGCCGCGCAGCGGCAGTACCGCCTGGTTCTTGCGGTTGCGGCCCTGCTTGGCCGAGCCACCTGCCGAGTCACCCTCGACGATGAACAGCTCGGACAGCGCCGGGTCCTTCTCCTGGCAATCGGCCAGCTTGCCGGGCAGGCCGGCGATGTCCAGCGCGCCCTTGCGGCGGGTCAGGTCGCGCGCCTTGCGCGCAGCCTCGCGGGCACGTGCGGCGTCGACGATCTTGCCGGCGATGGCCTTGGCGTCGTTGGGATGCTCCTGCAGGAATTCCTCGAGCTTGGCGCCGAAGGTGGCTTCCACGGCAGGCTTCACGTCCGAACTGACCAGTTTTTCCTTGGTCTGGCTGGAGAAGCTCGGGTCCGGCACCTTCACCGACAGCACCG